>WGDQ01000097.1 GCA_015493185.1 Planctomycetaceae bacterium | reverse complement strand
TCGACGTGCCCGAATCGCGAATCGCGCACATTGTTCGTGCCGACGATCCGCGTCTTCTGGCCAGTCTTGTCGAAGAGCTGCTCGGCCAGGAAGGCGGCTCGCGAGACTCGGGGAAAAGTAAAAAGGGAAAGGCGTAGCCCTGGTTGTTTGCTGTTGTGCGCTGCCGTGAGGAATTGTCGAAAAGGTGCGCTACGATCGATGTAACGCTGCCAAGCGAGTGTGGAGAAAACGCCCATGACGCCAGATGACCTAGGTAGGGCCGTGTGCCGAAAGCCGATCGCTCGTTTTCGCGAAGGGCTGGGCAGGTGCCTACGGGCAACGATCCTGCTGATGTGCGGTGCCGTGTTGGTTTGCGGGATCGTGCCGCGAGCCGGCGTGCCGCGCGCGATGTCGGCGGACTTTGAGCGGATCAAATACCATCATCCGGGCCTGGTTGTCGACTTGGGCGTGGGGCTTTGGGCCTGGCCCTTGCCAATGGATTACGACGGCGATGGCGATATGGATCTGTTGGTCGGCTGTCCTGACAAACCGTACAACGGCCTTTATTGGTTCGAGAACCCCGGTGGCGGATCGCCCGCCCAGATCGTCTTCAAACCGGCCGTACGCATCGGGCCCGCCGCGCGAAACATGACGATCGCCTACGTCGATGGCCAGCCGCGTTTGTACACTCCGGGGCGGCGGCATCCCGATTTTCGTACGCGGGGGTTTGCCGGTGGGGAGCCGTTTCGCGTTTCAGCACGATTGCACCCTCGAATTCGCAGCGTGCGCGCGAATCAATGGAAAGAGGTCGACTACGACGGCGACGGCGACCACGACTTGATTGTCGGCATTGGCGACTGGACCGACTATGGATGGGACGATGCCTACGACGCCCAAGGACGCTGGACCAATGGGCCGCTGCACGGTTATGTGTACGTGGCCATCAATCGTGGAACCGACGCACAGCCCCAGTACGACGATGCGTGGCGACTGGAAGCCGGCGGAAAGGTGATCGACGTGTACGGGATGCCGTCGCCCAACTTCGCCGATTTCGATGGCGATGGCGACCTGGACCTGATATGCGGCGAGTTTATCGACCGCCTGCACTACTTCGAAAACGTCGGCACGCGCACTGCGCCTCGTTATGCGGCCCCGCGCCCACTGAGCGATGGCCAGCAGGCGATTCGTATGGAACTGTGCATGATCGTGCCCGTGGCGGTCGACTTCGATCAAGACGGCGATGTCGATCTGGTGGTCGGACAGGAAGACGGCCGTGTGGCCTGGATCGAACACACGGGCGAGGTAATCGACGGTGTGCCACGCTTCTTGCCGCCGCGTTTCTTTCGGCAGCAGGCCGATGCCATCAAGGTGGGCGCACTGGTCACGCCCTCGGGTTGCGACTGGGATGGCGACGGCGACGACGACCTGATTTGCGGCAACACGGCCGGCTTTATCGAGTGGGTTGAAAACCTGGGCGGCCAGCCCGTGCGGTGGGCTGCTCCCCGACGCTTGAAGGCCGGCGGCCGCGTCTTTCGCATCATGGCGGGCGAGAACGGATCGATCCAAGGTCCGTGCGAGGCGAAATGGGGATACACCGTACCGTGGGTGGCCGACTGGAATGGCGACGGCCTTTTAGACATTGTGCTCAACTCGATTTGGGGCACGGTGCTGTGGCTGAAAAACGTGGGTCGGCCCGGGCATCCGGTGCTGGCCGCCGCTCAAGAGGTCGAGGTTGCCTGGCCCGAGAAACCGATCAAACCTGCTTGGGTTTGGTGGCAACCGAAGCCGCGGCAGCTTGTCACGCAGTGGCGAACCACGCCGGCCGCCGTGGATGTGAATGAAGACGGCCTGGTCGATCTGGTGATGCTGGACCACGATGGCTATTTGGCCCTGTACGAACGTCGCCGCGTTGGCGATCGGCTGGAGCTTTTGCCGGGCAAGCGGATTTTCAGCGACGAACGGGGCGACCCCTTGCGACTAAACCGGCGGCGCGGCGGAAGCAGCGGTCGTCGAAAGTTCGTCTTTTTCGATCTCGACCGAGACGGGACCGACGACCTGATCGTCAATGCCACGCCGAACGTCGATTGGCTGCGGAGCGTTTCGAAGGGCGACGGCCTGCACCGCTTCGAATATCTCGGACCGCTGGCCAAACGTGTGCTATCGGGCCACACGACGTGCCCCGCGGTGGCCGATGTGGACGGAGACGGCCGCCGCGAGTTGGTGGTAGGGGGCGAAGACGGATTTTTGTACCGCTTGGTCGAGTGAGCCCCTGCAGCACCCTTCTTCACTTTTCGTTCTGATCTCTGATTCCCTGCCGGCCCTAAGGGGCCGCTGTCGTCGCCTGATAGTAAACGCGGCTAGTGTGCAT
Organism: Planctomycetaceae bacterium; assembly: GCA_015493185.1. Taxonomy (GTDB): domain Bacteria; phylum Planctomycetota; class Planctomycetia; order Pirellulales; family JAEUIK01; genus WGDQ01. The sequence goes on along the minus strand of WGDQ01000097.1, from coordinate 1,340 downwards.
TGTTGTAACGCATGTTGCAGCAGCATGTTGCGTCGATCGTGTCGGCTCCTTTGGAAACCGGCGGGCCGTAGCCTGCGACAAAGCGCGCCGCCGGAATTTGTTTGAGTCTGGCCGGGTGGAGTGGTATGGTAACCAATCGGCGACAAGGGCATCGCTCTACGCAGCGAGCACGAGCCGCTGAGCGGTTTTGCCGTGGTTGATGGGCGTTTGCCGTTGCAGTTGGCCGTGGCACGAAAAGCGACCCCGCTGTAGGTAAAAATCCACCGGCGGGGTGACACTGCAAGCCGCTTGTCGGGGTTGTACTCTACGGAGACAGCGAGCAGCGATTCGGACACGCTGGTTTACAAACCGCGTGGTGGAACGGCTCGGAACCTCTGCCCGATACGAACGGCTTCTTGCAGAGGGCGATCGCCAGACGGTCGTCGCGCAGGCATAAACACGACATTTCCAAATTTTCCTGACTTCTTGTTTTCAGGTTTTTTTCGGCTTCCCCTTCTCCGGGACGGATCGGATGGATTGCGGGTCTTGACTGGTGATCGGGCGAGTCGACCTATCGCCATATCGTCGTTTGTTTCTTTTTGTCCGCGTTGCACGCGCCGGAATCGCGAGAAGAGGCCTGATTCGGCCACGGTGGCCGAACGAACGGACCGAGTTTCTCCAGCCTGCCGGGGGCGAGGAGAGTTTGCGATGGCTATTCATACGTACACGGTTGCGATCAATCCGGCGTTTCTGCAAGAAATCAAGGACGATGATCGCGACTTGCGACGCCTGTTGACGCACACGCTGGGCGCATTGGAACCTGTTCGCATGGAGCGGGTTTCCCTGCGATCAGTGGTTGATCTGTTGGCGCGGTTGCGCGATCAGCTCGCGATGCATTTCACCTTGGAAGAGGCGTTCGGCTATTTCGACGACCCGATGGAAGCGGCGCCGCGACTGCTGGAACGGGCCGAGGTTTTGCGCAGCGAGCACGCGCCACTATTTCTCGACATCTGCCAGCTTGTCGAGCGGGCGGAAGAGTTGATGGACGGACGAGCGACAGTCCAACATCTGAAACGACTGGCTGCCGATTTTCGTTCGTTCTATGCCCGTTTCCAGAAGCACGAGGAAAGCGAAAACGCATTGATCCTCGAAGCCTTCGACGACGACATCGGCGTAGGCGATTGACCTGGCCCATTGGCCGGTTGGGAAAAAGGCTCGCGCCGATCTGCGGCTGCTTCTGTTCCTAAAAAGTGGCGCGCTCCACGCTTTGCCGACCGACGCAGTGCCTTGCCCTGGATGAGGGTGCCGGCAGGCGTGGCGTGGGGTCGCGCGGCAGCGGGCCGTTCCGCAATCTGCGTGGC
>WGDQ01000096.1 GCA_015493185.1 Planctomycetaceae bacterium | reverse complement strand
GTGTATGTACCAGCGCCTGTGGTTAGGGGCTCGCTCGTGGACGTGCAATGGCAAGCCGTTCGGCTGATCGCACGAGCAAAGCCAAAATTCAAAAACTATTGTAGGGGCGCACTTTTCTTGGGGGAATTCCAACCATCGTAGAGGTGGCCCAAGTGGCGGTGGTGAGAAGACCGCCGCAGTAACGCATCGCGGCAGGTCGCGCGGCTAGTACGATGGCCTCGCCCGCAGATAGGCGGGTGCTACTGAGGCGGAAGCTGCCGTTGGGTGAGCGGGGGCGTGCGAAGCAGGCATGGCAGCGGCTGGAACGCCTTGACTTGTGGCTGACTGGGATGGCGAAGATGAGGCAGCCGTCGGAGGGGCGAGTTGCATGTTCGGGTCGGCCAGATTCACCAACTGGTATCCGGGATAGTCGGGAAGGGTCCAAAGGTGGTCAGACAATTGGTCGGGCTGGTTGATTTGGACGTCGCCGAGATTGACTCGTAGTGACATGGCTTGGGCAGGCCACTCGATTTCTATCTGGCTGGGCAATACGGCATCGCTGATCGGATCGCGACGGTGTTCGCTCGCCTTGGCCGAGGCAAGCAACACGCCTCGGGTGTCGTAGAGCCGCTGTGCAAGAACCCAACCGCGAGACGAGTCGATGACGGTCACTTTGGTCAGTGTTCCTTCGGGGCCGCGCTGCGCGGTGCGGATTTCCCAGTGGCCATCTTCCCGCCGAGTCGGTCCGTGATGTTCGTCGAGCGGATCGAGCTTCACGATACCGAGGGCTTCGATCAGCCAGCCGGGTTCGACCGGAAACGTGCGGCGCAATGGGCTGCGGGCGAATTGGTCGTGACGACAGAAATAGGTTTGAGGTGGTTGTGTGCGCGCAATCCAAACCCAGAACAATTCATTGTTGCTGCCCAGATCGAGTTCCGGCCCCGAAAGCGAGGTGCGAGCCAGAAGCCGGAAACGCTGTGGCCGTTGGAATGCAAGGCGGGCCTTGAGCGTCGGGAACCACGGAGCTGAGATCGTGGCGTCGGTGGAATAGAGCGATTGCACCCGCGCGCTGTTGTTGTTGACCACAGCCATGACGTCGGCCAACGTCGCTTCTGCCGGAAGCGCCGGCGTGACCGGACGCTGATACTGGGCCACAAGGTTGGGGCAACCGGCACCCGCCGTGAACATCAGGCCGAGTGGAAGAGCCAGCCACAACAGCAGGCGACGCGCGGTCGGCGATGCGAAAATCGGTGACGATGGAACGGTGACAGAAATGGCTCGGTTCCTTCCAAATCGTTTCCGACGGCTGAAGTTGAAAGTTCACACCGAATGATACTCAAGGTACACGGATCATGGCGGATGTTGCCGGGAGGTTGAACGCATTGTCAGGGCTGGCAGCGACGATATCCAATTCGGCAAAAACGAAGCCGAACACGCCCCCTGAGCAAAAGCTCAGAATCAGTCGGCACGGGCAAACAAGAGACCCTCGAGCCAGGTTTCGATTTCTTCAATTCTATCGGGCGTAGGCGTTTCCACTTTCACTTGCACGTGCTGTTCGAGCCGTGGGCAATAAAGATCGAGCGTTTCCGTTGTGCCATCGCGGTGCGAGTCTTCCAGACGCAGCACACGGCGGCGAATCAGCAGCAGCGCCAACACATAACGGACGTCGGTTTGATCGGGCTGGTTTTCAAGTTCTTGGAATACGTCGAGCAGCACGTCGTTGGGGGCCATGTGACGTCGTTTCGACTCACTGGTAGGAATCTGCGAACGCCACCAGGCTACGACACCTTCGACCGGAACGCCTTGCCAGGCCTCGCTCGAATAATCATGTCGCACGAGTTGGCCGTCTTCGATCGTGAGCACGGAGTAGAAAGTTTCTCCCTCGCGCAACTCACGACCGGTGAGGGCACATTGTCGTGAGCAGCGGCGCAGCTCATAGTCCATCGGTATCATCGCGGTTGTTTTTTTTCCAGACGATTTTCTCGGAGGCCTCGCGACCAGAGACAATTCCAGGGCATCTCAGGGAG
>WGDQ01000095.1 GCA_015493185.1 Planctomycetaceae bacterium | reverse complement strand
TGCCGAGCGCCGCCCCCTCGACCAGCGGCAGCGGCTCGTGCACGAAAAACAATAGCCCGAAGCATCCGATCGTCAGGGCCGTGATCGCCCATGCCCACCAAGGCGCGAGCACCACGGCGGCCAGCGTCAAATTAACCAGGTAGAAAATCGCAAACGGGTTTTCGGGCCCACCGGCAAAGTAGAGCAAGGCCGTCAGCGCGGCGATGTCGAACATCATCACCAGCGCCAAAATCAAATCGCCTTGTCCGTGCCGCATGCGAAACAGCGAGGTTCGCAGCCCATGGGCCAGCCAGCCGTACAGCCCCAGGTTCGTCACGGCCGTGATCGCCACAATCGCCAGCAACGGACCGACGCGCAACTTCACGCCCAGCACCAGCACCACCACGGCGATCGTGATCAACTGCCCCACCACGGCCGCCCAACGCAGCATCACCAACCACGTGGCGTTGATGGCCAGCCGGGCCGCATGCCGATCGGCCGGCGTGGGGGATGACGTTATCTCCTCCGGCACGCCGGTGGCGGGAATTCGATCGGGTGGATCGGGTGGGGCGCACTGGTTCATCACAACGTTTTTTCTCGGCAAGAAAGCGACGCATCGGCGCCCTGGCACACACCGGTCGGGCGGCCCAACCGTTGGAAATACACCCGCACTACAGCCTATTGTAGATCGTCTGTCGATAGACGGCCCAGCGCCGCACGTTACACTAAACAAACTCTCCGCAAACTCTAACGAAACCGCCGTCGCCATGACCAGCGTGAAATACGATCTCGACGAAACGATTCGCTCGCGTCGCAGCGTGCGGGGCTTTTTGCCCGATCGGCTCGTGCCCCGCAAACTGCTGATCGAGGCACTCGAATTGGCCCAGCGTGCCCCGTCCAATTGCAACGTTCAGCCGTGGCGGGTGTTCATTGCCAGCGGACCACGATGCCAGCGGCTGCGCGAGGCCCTCTGTCAGGCCGTGCTCTCCGGGCAGCCGGGCCGGCCCGACGACGACGAAGCCGATCGCTTCGAGGGCGACTACCGCCGGCTACAGGTCGAGTGTGCCGTGGCACTGTACCAGGAAATGGGAATCCAGCGCGACGACCACGCCGGCCGTGCCCGCGCGTTGCTCCGCAATTTCGAACTTTTCGATGCCCCGCACGTGGCCATCGTTTGCATGCACCGCAGTTTCGGCCGCGTCGTGGCGCTCGATGTGGGCATGTACGTGCAAACCTTCATGCTGGCCCTTTGGGCCCGCGGCATCGGCTCGTGCGCGCAGGGCAGCTTGCGGCAATATCCCGACGTGTTGCGCCGCGAGCTCGGCATTCCCGACGATCTACGCGTGCTGTGCGGTGTTTCATTCGGCTACGAAAATCCCGACGTGCCGGCCAATCGTTGCCGCCAAGGTCGCGAGCCGATCGAACACAATGTGACTCTGCTCGAATGACTCGAGCGACTCGAGCGCCCCCTCGATAAAGGCCCGTTGTAACGGTTTGCTGAAAGGGCCATGCTGGCTGCTGCGGGCGAGGCGAGACGGCCCTGCTCTGTGTCGCCCGAAGCCCGATCGATCCTCGCATTTTGCAGGCATGCCTGTGGCCGCCCTGCTGGACCTGAAGAAATTCGCCTTCCTCTTGCCGATTGCTGAACGAGCCACGCGAGTCACGGATTCCAACCGAACCGGCAAGCCGGGGCTGCGCGTCTTGCGTCGGCCTTTGCACGGCTTACGCTGGCACGATGAGAATCCGACCGGCATCGCCAAAGTCGGAACATCGAACACAACGTCAATAACGTCAACAACAGAGAGCGAATACAGAAGCGAACACAGAAAGGACCGTATCGAACATGGCAATCGATCTAGCCGTGGTGCCCGTGGCTGGCCGTGGCACGCGCATGCTGCCGCTCACCAAAAGCCAGCCGAAAGAAATGCTGCCGGTCGGCCGCCGGCCCGTGGTGCAATACGTTGTAGAAGAGCTGGCCGCCTCGGGAATTCGGCGAATGTTGTTCATCACCGGGCCTGGCAAAACAGCGATCGAAAACCACTTCGACTTCGATAACGAGCTGATTACTCACCTTCGCGAGACCGGCGGCGAGCGCTTTCTCGAGGAAATGCCCGAGCTGCGTTTCCAGCGGGAAAACCTCGAATACTTCTACACCCGTCAACGCAGGCAGCTTGGTCTGGGGCACGCGGTGCTGTGTGCGCGGGCCATGGTGGGCAACCAGCCCTTCGTCGTGGCTCTGGGCGACTCGATCATCGGCCTGCATGCCGAGAGCGACATTGTGCGCCGCATGGTCGAACGATTCGAGCGCGATCGGGCCGACGCGGTGATCTGCTTCGAGGAGGTGCTGCCCCAGGAAGTGAGCCGCTACGGCATTGCCAAACCGCGCGGCACGGCGGGCGACGTGTTTCAGCTTGACGACGTGGTCGAAAAGCCCACCCCCGATCAGGCACCTAGTTCGCTGGCCATTGCCGCCCGCTACGTTTGCAGCCCGGTTATTTTCGACATACTGGCCGACACGCCGCCCGGCGCCGGCGGCGAAATCCAGTTTACCGACGCACTGCGCCGGCTGATCCAACAAGGTGGCAAGGTGCTCGGCATGCGACTTGCGCCCGATGTGCGCCGCTACGACATCGGCGGTTTCGAAAGCTACTTTCGTGCCTTTACCGAGTTTGTCATTTCCGACCCGCAACTCGGCCAGGCCATGCGAAAACACCTTAGCGACCTGCTCGAACGATACGGACCGGCATGACCGCGCGATCGGCCCGTCATCGCGTCCGCCAGAACGAGCCCATTTTCGAATTCCCTCGCGAGTGCGCCATGACCATGCAGTTGATTCACCAGCGAGCTTATGCCCGGGCCGGTTTGATCGGCAATCCGTCGGACGGCTACCACGGCAAAACCATCTCGGTCATCGTGCGCAACTTCTGGGCCGAAACGGTTCTTTACGAATGGGACGAAGTCGAGGTGGTTTGGAGCCGCGAAGATCGTAGCCGCTTCCGCACCGTCGACGACCTGGTGCGCGACGTGCAACTGCACGGCTACTACGGTGGCGTTCGACTCGTCAAAGCCACGATCAAAAAGTTCGTCGACTATTGCCGTCGTACGGGCCGACGGCTGCACGATCGCAATTTCTCGATCCGCTACGATACGAACATTCCGCGGGCCGTGGGGTTGGCCGGATCGAGCGCCATCATCATCGCCACGCTACGATCGCTGATGCGGTTCTACGAGGTCGACATTCCGCTCGAAGTCCAGCCGTCGCTCGCGCTATCGGTTGAAACCGACGAGCTGGGTATCGCTGCCGGACTGCAAGACCGCGTGATCCAGGTATACGAAGGCGCCGTTCACATGGACTTCGACCGCCAGCGCATGCGCCAAATCGATGGCTTTTCTTGCGGGGTCTACACGCCGCTTTCCCCCAGCAAGCTGCCGCCGCTGTATCTGGCCTTCAGTGCTGAGGTAGGCGAGCCCACCGAAGTGGTACACAACGATCTACGGGCACGCTACGATCGTGGCGATGCTCAGGTGCACGCGGCCATGCGGCGCTTTGCGGCCATCACCGACGAGGCTGCCGAGGCCATCGAGCAGCAAGACCACCATCGGCTCGACCAACTGATCAACGAAAACTTCGATCTCCGCCGCTCCATCTGCCAGATTCCCGCCGGCCAACTGGAAATGATCGAGCGGGCCCGCGCCGCCGGGTGCAGCGCAAAGTTTGCCGGCTCGGGCGGCGCGATCATCGGCATCTGCGCTGACGATTCGGCCATGCGGCGGCTGCGCGACGCGCTCGAACCCGACTTCCGCGTGCTGCGTCCGCGCATCTTCGAACCATAATCCCGCAAGTCGCATCGCCCCCGCTTGCGCATCACCGCATCGCCAGCCCCGCCACAGCGCAAGATGGCAAAAAACCGGGCTGACAATGCGGCCAAATGAAACAGCGGAAAAGGTCCGCAGGCGGCGAAAGACGTGCGAGCACCTTCTCAGCTTCGGCAACTTCAGCAGCTTCGGTCGTCGCCTGCGTTTTTTCCAGAGAGTCCGCCTTGCGACCGAGAAGGCACGACAACTTCGGAGGCCGGCCAACGGGTTACCGGGCCCGAACACCGCGCGCGGGCCGGTGCGGTTCAGTCGCCACGCGTAAGACGGCGGAACTTTTCCACCAACTCGCGGGTGATGGGGCCGGGTGTGCCGTCGGCGATCGGGCGACTGTCGACCTCGACCACCGGCACCACTTCGGCCGCCGTGCCGGTAAGAAAGCATTCGTCGGCGATGTAAATGTCGTGCCGTGTCAGGGGGATCTCGCGCACCTCGCGCCCCGACTGCCGGGCCAGTTCGATCACCGCATCGCGCGTGATGCCTTCGAGAATGCCCGCTTCGATCGGCGGCGTATACAGCACGCCATCGCGCACGATGAAGATGTTGTCGCCCGTGCACTCGGCCACTTCGCCCTTGGTGTTCAGCATCAGGGCTTCGATGCAGCCGGCTTGTAGCCCCTCGATTTTGGCCAGGATGTTGTTCAGGTAGTTGAGCGATTTGATCCGCGGGCTCAGTGCGGCCGAGTGATTGCGGATCGTGCTGGCCGTGACGATCTTCAACCCCTTTTCGTACAGTTCGTCAGGGTAAAGCGCAATGTGATCGGTGATGATGACCACTTGCGGATCGCTCGTGCGGTTGGGGTCGAGCCCCAAGGTGCCGGCGCCCCGCGTGACAATCAAACGAATGTAGCCATCGGCAATGCCATTGGCCTGCAACGTTTGGTTGATGGCCTCGGTCATCTGCTGCCGGCTCATGGGAATCTCGAGGCAAATCGCCTTGGCCGATTCCCACAGCCGATCCAAGTGCGGTTCCAGCCGAAACACGCGGCCGCCATAGCTGCGCATGCCCTCGAACACGCCGTCGCCGTAAAGAAACCCGTGATCGTAGACGCTGATCTTGGCGTCGTCTTTATCGTAGAGCGTGCCCGAGATGTAAACTTTCAGCGACATAGGCCATGTCCCGGCCGACTTTCGCCGGACGGGCCCGATTGCAAGAAGCCGCACCACCGAAAAAATCACGCGGCCCGTAAGCTACCACCACCGCGAGTCACTATCCTGTCGACCCTATCGACCGGCCGATCATCCTATCGACCGGGCCGACACCGTTACCCTG
>WGDQ01000094.1 GCA_015493185.1 Planctomycetaceae bacterium | reverse complement strand
GAACAGCAGCACAGCCGGGTTGCCCACGCCCGCAAACGCGTTGGTTACTTTCGTGATCCCACTAGCAGCCAGCCTTGCTCCGTCGCTGCGGAAATCGAAACCACGAATGCCGCCGATATCGGCGCGAAAGCCGCTATCGTATTTGTAAAGCTTGGCAGCATCGAGTTTGCGCACGGATTCACCGGTTTCGAGATCCCAGTGAATCACGACGCCTTTCAGATCGGCTGACACCAAGGCACTGCCACTGGGGTGAAACACTACGTTGTAAACATGGCTTTCGTGCCCTCGAAGCTCACGAACCAGTGAGCCGTCGGATGCGGACCATATCTTCACGAGGTGATCATTGCCGCATGTGGCCACCATCGACCCATCGGGGTGCATCGCAACGGCACGAACCCATCCTTGGTGCGCCTCGACTGTACGGGTTGGTTCGGGCGACTCGGCGTCGGCAGGCCACATGAGCAGGCGTCCGGCATAGTCGCCACTGTAGAGCGTGCTGCCCGAAGGATCGAAGGCCATGCCACGCACCCAACTTTCGTGTGCCGTCAGTTCGGTGCGGCTGCCATCGGCCAGTGAGAAACGAATGATATGGCTATTCTGCGCACCCGCAAAAAGGAAACGTCCCGAGGGATCGAAGCGGCAAGAGATCAGCGGACTGCCAGCATCGAGGTCTGTGGCCAGATGTGTTTTTTTGGGATCGATCGGCTGCTTCGAAGACGCACTGCCAACTTCCGCAGGGCTGTCGCTGGCCGATGGATTGTCGTTCTTGGCCGGAGACTCACTCACAGCAGCAGCTCCTTAATCGGCTCGGTTTCCGGATCGGCCAATGGCACAGGACGACCGCCAACATCGTACTCGCCATGAGAGTCGATCCCCACGGCTTGCAAATAAGTGTGGAACAAATGCCCGCCGTTCACTTCCCGATCGACAACCTCGGTGCCGTTGTCGTTGGTCTTACCCACGACCGCTCCGGGCTGAATCCCGCACCCTCCGGTGAGCACCGACCATGCTTTGCCCCAGTGATCGCGGCCAAACTGATGATTGATTCGCGGGGTGCGGCCGAACTCCGAAATAACCATCAACAGAGTCGATTCCAGCATGCCGCGGTCGGCCAAATCTTCCACGAGCGTAGCGAACGTACGATCGAATTCGCCCAACTGCTCCAGATGGAAGTTGAAGTTCTCGTGGTGCGTATCGTAGTTCGAGTGTGTTACCTTTACGAAGGTGATTCCTTTTTCCAGCAGCCGCCGAGCCAACAAACAGTGGCGGCCGAAGTCGTGCGTGCCGTAGCGGTCGAGATCTTTCTGCGGTTCGTTGGAAACGTCGAACACTTCACGTTGGGCCATCAATTGTCTGGCCTGTTCGTAACTATAGGTGTAGGCTTCCGTCTCGGCCGTACGTCGGCGTCGAGCGAAATGATCGCTGACGCGCTGTCGGAGCTGATGTCGGCGCACGTCCGCTTCGCTCGGAATGGCATCTGGACGCACGCTGTTCTGGGGCGGTTGCCCATTGCCCAGCGTCACCGCTCCGTACTTCGGGCCAAGGAAGGCCGCCTCACCTTTGCTGAAACCGTTACCACCGGGTGTGATGTGCACGTAGCCGGGTAGAGGGCTGTCTTCCGGTGCCAACAGCTTTGCCGCTACGGAACCCAGCCGTGGATAGTCGATCGAGGGCTCTTGGCGTCGGCCCGTTTCCATGATGTAGCGGCCTTTGCCATGTTCGTTTTCGTTAATGTTCACGCTGCGTACGATGGCCAGCCGATGCATCTGCCGTGCGGTGTGCGGCAGCAGCTCAGAAATATGGATTCCCGGCACACTGGTCGGTATTGCCCGAAACGGGCCTCCTGTGTCGGTGCCGGGTTTCGGATCCCAGCTTTCCAACTGGCTGAGCCCGCCCGCCATAAAGATCATGAGAATTCGCTTCCCAGATTTTTCTAAGTGCTGGGCCGTGGCCGGATGAGTCAACATGCCAAGTCCGCCGGTTGCCATGCCGGCTGCCGCGCCGAGCGTGCCTAAGAATTGGCGCCTTGCAATGCGATGTTCGGCGGTTCCACAGGCATACGAGCATTTCATGGCTAAAGCTCCCCGCGACGATTCGTTTGCTTTTATGCACCTGCTGCTTTGAACACGTGCAGGCCACGTCCCTGTCAGTAGCAACCACCGTTTTGCGTAGGCTGTTTGGTGGTTGGCAAGGTTTTCCGTGCCGAACAGCAGAGTCATCTGCTGGCGCGCCCCACCAACAGATGACTGAATCCGTTGTCAATGGTTGAAGCGAAATTCGGTTGAAGTCAGCAAAGCCCATGCGAGATCGCGCAACAAGGCTTGACGGTCTTGCGGCGACTGGTCTGTGAGCAATTCAGCTACGAGTGCACGTTCTTGGTTGTCTGGATGTCGTGTGAGGATGCTGAGATACAATTCCTCGGCAACGGCCGCGGGAGTCTCAAGTTGGGCCAGCCTCGCTGCCAGATTTGCTTGTCCTCCTTGGTGCGAAGGGCTCAACCAACCAAGCAACTTTCCGTCGTTGGACAAAAATAGCGCTTGCTGGACGTTGGCCTGGTACTCCTCCGGCTCGCCTGGCAAACCGGAAAACAGCCCCACGAAGCGACCGATGTCACCCTTCGACGCAGTGTAAAGCCGCTCATCCAGTAACGTGGCTTTAATTGTCTGTCGCGGTGGATCGGCATTGAGCAAATCGTCATAGCGGGGGTCTTCGGAGCGGAACTTTTGCGCAACCTGTACCTTGCGTGTGTCGGCAATGCCCGTCGCCTGCATCATGCTCCAGGCCAGTTGTTCCGGTGTGAGTGGTTTCAGCGTGGCCACTGCGAACCGATCTTCTGGAATGGATTGGGGATCCACGCCTTCGGGCAGCAGGCTCGATCGCTGGTACGTTTCGCTAAATGCTAGCTCGCGCAGAAACCAGCGAACATCGAAGCGCGACGCAACGAACGCGTCGGTCAACAACGTCAGCAGTGCGGGATGCGATGGAGGGTTGTCTTCGTGATGCCAGCCGACCGGCTCTACCAGCCCTCGGCCCATCATCATTGCCCAAAGGCGATTGACCATGTTCTCGGCAAAATCACGACTGGCGCCTTCGGCAATCAAGCGTCCCAGACGCTCGCGGCGGCTGTACTTCGGCACGGCCGCTACCTTATCGGCCGGTGGCACTTCGTAACGCTCGTCTTCTTTCAAATCCGGCTCGTCGATCGGTGCCTGACCGGGCAAATGTGGACGCGTTTCATGCGTTTCTTCAGGCATGAAAACCGACTGATATTTCACATCGCCATCGGCTTTTTCGGCGTAGACGTCAAGCTTCAAATTCTTGTCGCTGACCAGGTAGCCACGGCTGAGAAACGCATATAGCCCGTAGTAGTCTTCTTGAACGTAGGCGTCTACCAACGGATGGTCGTGGCACTGCGCACATTGCAAACTCTTGCCAAAAAATAAACGAGCAACGTCGCGGGTGAGCAAATTGGTTTCGGCATCGCGATCCAGATAAAAGCGGGCCGCTGCTCGTGGTCCACGACGTGCCCCATCGGCAGCCAGGATTTCACCGGCCAACTCGTTCAGCGGGCGGTTTTTTGCAAAGGCATCGCGAAGGTAGCGGCGCCACTCGTCGGGCGATACACGGTTGCCACCACGTCGTTCCATCCACATGACATCGAAAACAGTTGCCATGTGTCGCGCATATTGCGGGCTTGAGAGCAGTCGGTCGATCAACTGCTGCCGCTTGTCGCTTGATGGGTCGTTTAGAAAGAGCCTCGTCGTCTCGACATCGGGAATCGACCCTGTCAGATCAAGGTACACTCGCCGCAGGAATTCTGCGTCGTCCGACCGTGGTGCCATAGGACCGTCGTAAGCCGCGCGTATCGCCTCGTCCACCCTCACGTGCAGCGGCGCGGAATCGTCTCCCAGGCAAACCCCTGCCAACGATGCGACCCAAACCATCTGGTAGAGCAGCACCCGCAAGCGTGAATTGCTCGGAGTCCGGCCGCTCTTGCCTCGGGCCAACCGGGATGCAAGCCAATAGAGCCGGATCACCATCGCGGCTCCTCCTGGTGTCGTAGGCGTGTCGGGGGTAGCCGACCGAGCGCGACTACGAGAGTCGCCGGGCATCTGCGGTCAGGCTGGCGGGAACAACGTATCTCAGCTACCGAATGGATGAGTCCAGGCAAAGCACGACACAGCCTCGAGCGGCCCGTTGTGCGATGGCCGGCAGTTGCGCGGTGTTTTTCTGGAAGCGGGCTGCGAACAAACGCCCAGCACAAGGCGTCTACGCGAACCGCCACAAATCATCCATCCAGATATTGATATACGTTAAGGAATGATGAACGCCCACGTCAAGCAAAGCTTGTCGTAAAATCGAAGGATCGCTCGAATCGCAGGGCGACATGCTCGCCAGAGCCGTTTGTGGGGCGATTCCTGGGCGTATCTTTCAGAACAAACCTCAGGGGCGAAAAAGGCCCTAACGCCTACTCATCTTCACTCGGAATCTCGAAGCGATCCACAATATCTTGCAGCGGATAGTCGTCTGGAAACGGCTCGTCAAGCTGGTGCAACACGTCGCGGTATCGATGGGTAGCATCGACAATATAATCGCCTAGCAGGCCATCATCCTTGAGCGAGGGGAACTCTTCGAATAGACGCTTCCAGTGGTCGAGGCCTTTTTCATAAAGCGTTTTCGCCGTTTCAGGATCGGCCTCTTCGAAAAACGCCTGGTCGCCTTCGTAAAGATATTTTCGTCCGAGAATCGCGTTGTCAGTTTGTTCGGCCTGCGTGCGTGTTTTCCAGTAAACGTAGTTCACCGCGTCGCGGCTGCCTCGCATGAGCCGCACCAATGTATCGACCTCGCCCAGTTCGTCGGCCAAACGAATGGCTTCCTCGCGCTGCGGCCCGTCGATGCGTTCGGCCAATTGGTGCCCCGTGATCGTAAGCTTCGCGCGGGCTGCTTCAGCCAGTCGTCGTTGCGCAGGATCGTAGCTGGCTTCGGGGTTTTTCAGGGCCTCACGCTCGTCAACCGGCAGGGCCTCGATGCGCTCGTTTCGAATCCGGTCGAGCAAGCCCTCGGGAATCAATTCGTCGAAGCGCTTTTGCAAAATGGCCAACTGCTTCTGGTAGCGGGGAAAATCTTCCAGCCGCATCGTGCGGTCGGCACCAATAGCGATGGGGCGCTGCCCGAAAGCAAGCCACTCATCGGCAGCACGCCGCCATGCCCGGCGAGCTTTTTCGTCGAAGAAGCCGTCTTCCTCCAGCGCCTCGGCATAGCTGATTTGGCACAGCGGAGCATACGAATAAAAGATGTCAGGCCGCATGCCCTTGACCGGCACGTTGTACTGCTCAACCAGTCGTTCAGCGCGGCGAACCCACTGTTTGCCAACCAGCCAGTTGTCGCGCTCGGCCAGCGGCCGACTGCCGTGGAACTCGTCGTCTTCGCGAAACAGTTGGCGGAACAGCTCTTTTTCATCCGAGCGGCCGATCTTCTGCGAGATGAACCAACCGACGTCGTAGAGCAACCGGGGCTCTTTCTCGTTGTAGGGAATACCTTCACGCAGAAAATTGATGCCTCGCATCACCCAGTAATAGCGGTCGTGGTAATCGTCGAACTCCACGGAGATGTTGTACGAAAGGTTCCATGCCTGGAACCGCCACACGGCAATGAAGTTCGGTTGCAGCTTCGTAATCTGCTCGAGCGTAGCCGACAAACTCGTCCAGTCCTCGGTTTTTTTGTATTCGTTGGCCTTGCTCCACAGAATATTTGCTGCAACGCCGCGCATGCCGAGTGTGGCGAGCTTGATCGCTTCACTCGTGGGGTCGATCTCGCCCAGGTCGGCCTGGCTTAGGCCGTGGGCATCGCGCAACTGGGCCAGCTTGCCTCCGGCACTCCGGTGCGTGCCCGTAACGTCGGTCGTAGGTGGCTTGCTCAACCACGCCAGCGGCATCAGCAGCAGCGCAACGGCGGCCAGATAGAGCAGCTTGACGACCAGTGGAGAGGTGATTCTCATCGGGCCACCTCCCGGGTTTTGAAGAGGAAGAAAGCAACCACGAAAATTGGCACGGCATAGCCAAACGCGCTCGCTATCTGCACGGCCAACAGGTTGCTCGGTATGTCGAAACCATTGGCCACGTAGTCTACGTCGCTCATTCGCGTTAAGTCCGGAAGCAGCGTCACCACCCGTCGCAGAATCCATTGGGCAGCCTGGTCTGACATATGGATGATGTCGGTTTTCAGGCCCGGTTCGAGTTCGAGCTTAAGGTTCGATTGCGTCAGCAGCCGGTAAAGTGCTTCAAAAGGTCCGCCTCCAGGCAGTTCGCCCAGTGCAAGCTGAGAGATGAACCGCGTGAAAAAACCGCCCAACATCGTGGCCAAAGTTGCCATCATGGCCACGGGACTGCTGAGGAACGTGCTGAACATCACTCCCACTGCCGTGAGCACGAGCATCTGCATCCAGATTCCCAGGTAGCCTTTAACGAAGTTCCACGCGAACGATGCATCGCGAGCGCGGAGATAAACATCCGGCTGCGCCATGCCAAAATACTGCCCGCCCTCAAGGCATTGGATCACCACTTCCAGGCGGCCATCGGAGGTTACCAGGTCTTTGAAAACATGAAGCACGCGCCCCTCGTCGTCTTCCAGTTCCAGCGGGATTTTGTGCAGGTCGTACTGAAATTCTTTAGCAATAAACTGTCGCGGCGCACTGGCAACCTCGGGCCGGTCGGGGTTGCGCAGCACGATGCTGCCCAGGATCCCTCGCTCGATTTTGCCTTTATGCGTTCGGAAGACGCGAAGATTGAGTTCCAAGGGAAGGTGATCGGGAAAAAGCTCTGCGGACAGGCCCTGAAAAGTCCATATCGCTGCGGCCAACGTGCCGCCGTCGATGTAGCTCCGATACGTCCATTCG
>WGDQ01000093.1 GCA_015493185.1 Planctomycetaceae bacterium | reverse complement strand
GAATGTGTTCCGCGACGGAGCAACGTCGTTGGGCACGAGCAGTTTCGAACGCCTGAGCGACGAAGAACTCGAGGCCCACTTGGGCGTCGATCGCTATGGCGATTTCGTGCTCACCGGAGCCATCCGACCGTCGTACGATCTGCAGGTTATTCCGACGCAGGGCTATCGCCACGACGTTTATCACGATGAGGAATCTGAGACCAGCGTGCCGGTGTTGATGGCGGCCGCATCGAACGAGCACCTGTTCGACGTCTTCATGGAATTGCTCGATCCGCTGGGTGAGGTGGTCGACGTGGTGCTCGAGACGAGCCACTCGCGCGAGAGCGAGGGGCACGTGGATCTTTACCGCGAACACATCGATATGCCGGTGCTCAAGAGCATTTTGTGGGATTTCGAGGAGCTGTTGCTCAACGATGGCTGCACGGGCATTGCGGTGCTGAATCCCGGCATTCCGCTGGAAGTGCAGTTCGACGAGCACAAGCTGCTGATTGCCTACGGGCACGATTTGTCGGCGTTCGAGCGGGTGTTCGAGCAGCGAAACATCCACTGCAACGACCAGTTGCAGTTCATCACCGAAGCCGAGCACGTGCACTCGTCGAGCGATTTGTATCGCGAGCAGTTCGAGCAGCTTCGGATGCGGCTGGGAATGGACGCCATGTGCGACTGAAGCCGCACGACCACAGCTTTCGACCGCAGCTTTTTCTTCTTTTTTTCGGTCAATCGAGCGCGCCTGTGGCTTGTTGGTGCCGGGGCGCGCCTCTTGCGCGAGCGTGCTGAGGTGCGTTGGTGCCGATCGCGCGTGGTGCTGGCAGAACCGCCTTTTTTTCTTTCGCGTGGTGCGGTTGCTTTCTTGCGCGCACCCGGGCAGCACGGCGGCAGTGTGAGCGCTCGGCGGACGAGTAGGATGCTGTCCGGTTCGGGCCGGCTTTGCACGGGAAGAGCGCTCGCAGAGAAAAAGCAGAGAAAACAGGGCACGCCGGCGGCGGCACGCGCGACGAGGAACGGACCCGCCGCGCCGGCGCAACCGCTGCGATCGGAAAATTGTCTGCCCCTTCCGGCGTTTTTCTGAGTGTCGCGACCGAAAAAGTTTACCGAGCCGGCGATTTTTTCCGACCCTAACAACGCCCGGTGTTGGTTCGCGCGTTTTTTTCGCGAGGCGTCGACACTTGCCGAGAGGGCTGACCGCGGCCTGGTGGCGGTTGCCCGGGGCCGGGCGAGTGATCGCCTCGAACGGCGCGATGCCTTGTCGCGAAGCCGCCCACGCGGTCAGGGCGCAGCGGCGCAATGTCGTGATAGCGCAACGTTGGACGCTGGCTACGCGGCCAAGATGCGACGGGCACTATCGATACGGGGACCACCGACGTAGCCAACCGCACAGCAACGCACGGCGCGGTTCGCCAGAAGCGATCTCTTGGGGGCGCGAGATGGCTGGTGAATCGGATGGCCCAGCGCTGCGGTTCGCCGCGGTACTGCTGGGTTGGCAAAAAGGCTCGGAGAAGCAACGCGACTCGATAAACCGCACAAGAGTTTGGGAATGCAAAACACGCACATCAAGTTGGACGATCGTATCGTTTCGGCCCTGGAAAGAAGCCCGCATTTTCCGAAACGCAATGTCCGTGTCGAAGCGATCGACGGCCGCGTGACGTTGCGCGGCGTGGTTCGCTCATATTATCAGAAGCAGATGGCCCAAGAGGTCTTGCGAAGCATTGATGGCGTGGCCGAGATCGAAAACGAGCTGGAAGTAAGCTGGCCATAAGCGCACGAATGCGGTACGACCGGCAGCGCACGGAAGGTTTGGTGCTATGGCGAGCCGGACGTTGACGCCGTGCCGATGCTTTTCGCCAATAGCGCCGTGTCGCTGCCGTTTCGGTTCTTCAACCCACACAACGCGGGTGGACGGGCGCGTAGGGCCGCAGACCGGTCGTGCCTGCGTGGCCCGTTGAAAAGCGGGTGCCGGCTACGAACGGCTGGCACTGGCCAGCGCGGCGATGCCCTGGGCTTCGGCACACCTTTGTTGGAGATGCCTGCGGCGGAGCTTATTGGGTTGGGCCGGTTGGCTCCCGCGCCTCTCTGTGCGACGCAATGTGACGCACGAGCTTGTTTTTCAACCAGATTGGCTAGCGGGGCTTGTTGGGCAGGTGCCCCATGACGGCCATCGATCGGTTGGCGTAGGCAGGAAGGCGGTCGTCGACGTGGGCCGCCGCAAGGGCACGCCGGCTTTCGGAAGACAGGCCGCTGAGCCGGACCAGCCCGCCGCTTTCATGCACTTTTTGCTGGAGCTGCGCGAGTTGGTCGATCAATTCGCGTGAAAGACTGGGCAGCTCGTCCATTTCCAGCACGATTCGGTTTACGCAGTGTTGTTGCATGAGATTCCAGAGTCGATCTGCCAGGGGCGGTGCCTCGGCATCGGTCGTCTCAGGAGCGTGAAGACGCACAAAGAGCCAATCGGGGCCTCGTTCCACCGCAAGCTGCCAGCCGGGAGCGATTTCGAGCATCGATGCTCCTCCTGCGAGGTGTGCGCAAGACACCTCCGTGAAAAATGAAAACGATAGGGTTGCTTCGGTCCGGAGCGAGGCCATCGCAAAGGCTGGTGCTTTTCTTCAAACGGTGTGCGGCTCCCCTCGCGTCGAGCCAGCAATGCCGGTGCTGTGTTGACGTGCCCCAAGCGGCTTTGCGGGTGTTGTGGGTGGGTTGCGGCAAAGCACGCGGCAGAAAGCGTTCGCCCCTCGCAACAACGGTTGGTTGGCTCGACGTAGGCAACTCGATCCGAATACCCGCAATATAACAGCTTTGCCTTCGGTGGCGAGAACGTCAGGGAGCCGAAAAATTTTTTGCTATCAGTGCATCCGGGTTGGCTCGGGTTTTTGTTGTTTGGCGGCGCCTTTTGTTTCTGTTTTCCTCTTTGTTTCGCGGACGACTTGTTTCACGCGCGGCTTGTTTCGCGCACGGCGCGTGCTGACAGCGTGCGCGGCGATGGTGGCGAAAGAGGTGAACGGAAAGGAGTGGGCAAGCTGCGATCGCTTTGCGGGCGGCCGGCGATGCCTGGGCGCGACAGCACTTGAGAGCTGGCGATGCTTCAGAAGAGCGACGGTTGGTTGTCGTCGGCTTCGGGAGTGGCGTTTTTCTTTTTCGCCCGCTCTCGGTTCGCGGGAGGTGGTGGCTGGATGCCGAGATGGTTGTATCCGGCCGTGGTCACGCATCGGCCGCGAGGGGTGCGAATCACCAGTTCGCTGCGTAGCAGGAAGGGTTCGACCTCGTCGGTCAGCGTGTCGACGGCGGTATTGATCGTGTGGGCAACGGCTTCGACGCCGACGGGGCCTCCGTCGAATACGCGGATGATGGTTTCCAGGTATTTGCGGTCCTGATTGTCGAGCCCGAGGGCGTCGATGCCCTGCATTTCGAGGGCGGCGCGGGCGACGTCGAGCGTGATTCTTCCGTCGGCCCGGCTGGTGGTGTAATCGCGGACCCAGCGCAACCGGTTGTTGGCCAGGCGGGGCGTGCCCCGGCTGCGCGAGGCGATTTCGTCGGCCGCCTCGTCGGTGATTTCGACCTGAAGCTTCGAAGCATTGCGGCGCACGATTTCGGCCAGTTCGGCCACGGTGTAGAACTCGAGGTGTTCGCGCATGATGAACCGGTCGCGCAGCGGCGCGGAAAGCAGGCCGGTGCGCGTGGTGGCGCCGATGAGCGTGAAGGGCTTGAGCGGCATATTGATGGTGCGGGCGTTGATGCCTTCGCCGAGCGTGATGTCGATGCGAAAGTCTTCCATCGCCGGGTAGAGAAACTCTTCGACCGCCTTGGGCATGCGATGGATTTCGTCGATGAACAAGACCGACCCTTCTTCGGCGTTGGTCAGGTAGGGCACAAGGTCTTTGGGGGCCTTGAGGGCCGCGCCGCTGGCGATTTGAAAGGGCACGCCCAAATCGCGCGGAATGACAGTGGCGAAGGTTGTTTTTCCCAGCCCCGGCGGGCCGTCGAAAAGGATGTGGCCCAGAACCTCTTGTCGTTTGCGGGCGGCGTCGACCGCGATTTCGATGCGGGCGGCCACTTCTCGCTGGCCCACCATGTCTTTCATCCGTCGCGGACGAAGCTCGCGGTCCAGCTCTTCATCGATCATGTGCCCCAAAATCGGTTCGCGAACCATCGAAACCATCCGTGCGAGAAGAAATAAGGCTGACGATCTACGTGAACATACGTTGACCGCTGAGCGTGCAATATACCAAAGTGAGCGAGCGGCGGAGAAGAGACCTCACTGTGCGAACGGCCCGCTTCAGATGGTGCGTTCGTCGGAGTCGGCCCCTATTGGATAGAAACGCAGGCTGGTTC
>WGDQ01000092.1 GCA_015493185.1 Planctomycetaceae bacterium | reverse complement strand
GCCCTTCTTTGGTCATAAGAAAAGTATGCTTGGCGTGTGCGCTCGTGCGACTCGTACGAGTGCTTCTCAGGCGCACCTGGTCGACAAACGGCTTGCCAACGTCTTTCTCAGCAGCGGCGATCCACGCTTGTGCCCCGCTTTCTACAAGCGCCAGCGGTAGCCGCGCGGCACGCTGCATGCGACGCTCGTTCCGCGTGTCGGTGACTAACAAAGAAGATTGTATCGAACAACGCGTCGGCTGTTCTTCTCTATGGCGCTCCGAAGTTCGTCGTTGTCGGTCTGCGTTTGCAAGCGTTTGCTGTCAAATGCCATCGTTACGCCGCGCGCCGTTGCCGGGGAAAACTTCGCATTGTGCTTAGCGTTTAGGATCAAGGGTGGAAAATATTATCTTGTGGCAGCGAAGTTCCTTAAGAAGCTAGCAGCGTTCTCGTAGGATGTGGTCGACAGGCACCGCACTTTCCCGACACAAGTGAGTAAAACCGAAGGTGTATGACGATGCAATGCAAGACAATTAAGACCGACGTGCTGGTTTGCGGGGGCGGGTGCGCTGGACTGGTGGCAGCCGTAGCGGCTGCGCGAAACAATGCCCGGACGGTGCTGGTTGAACGGGCAGGTTTCGCCGGAGGGATCATTACGGCAGTGGGATTGCCCTATTTCGATGGCATCGCCGAGAAGCAAACCGGGCGAATCGTTGTGCGGGGCATCCCGTTCGAGTTGCTGGTGAAGATGGGCCGTTGCGATCCCAACGCCACGCATGTGAAACCGCACAACCCAACGATCGATTCCACTGAACGTTTCAAGCGGCTGGCCGACGAGACATTGAGCGCCCACGGTGAAATGCTTCGTGTGCTGTTCCATTCAACGGCGTGCGATGTGGTGCGGCAAGGCGACCGAATTGCAACCGTACGCGTTGCCAATAAAGACGGCCTTATTGAAATCGCTGCGCAACAGGTGATCGATTGCTCGGGCGACGGAGACGTTGCCGCATGGGCTGGCGCAACCATGGAAAAAACAACGCCGCTGATGCCGATGACGCTGCATTTTCGCATCGGCAACGTGCAACGCCACCCTGAATTGAATCGACGGGCGCGGCAGGCGCTGATCGAAGCGGAAAAGCAGGGGCGATTGCCGATGTTTTACGGACCGGGGCTGATTTTCTGTTTCGCCGACGACGAAGCATACGTGCACGCAGTTCGTGTAGCGGGCGATGCCACCGATGCAGCGGATCTTTCACGGGCCGAAATGCAAGGGCGTGCCGATGCGTGGACGATGTTCGAAGCCTGGAAACGATCGGTGCCGGGCTTCGAGAACGCGTACTTTATCACTAGCGGACCGTACATCGGCATCCGTGAAACGCGGCGGTTGGTGGGGCAATACGTGTTGAGCGAGAAGGATATCGTGTCCCGAAAGTCGTTCGACGACGCAGTGGCCACGGGCTGTTGGTATATGGATCGACATCCGAACCAAACGACGATAGGCTCGGCCAATCTGCCCGGCCAGGGATTTCAACCGAAGCCATACGACATTCCCTACCGTTCGCTGACCAGTGGCGAAGTGAGCAATTTGCTGGTTGCCGGGCGCTGTCATTCAGCGACGGCGCGAGCCGCGACATCGACACGGGTGTCGGTTACGGCCATGGCATTGGGTCAGGCGGCCGGCACAGCGGCCGCAATGGCAATCGGCCAACGAATCGACGTTGCGGAGCTAGATGGCCGCAGCGTGCGTGAGCAACTGCTGGCTCAAGGGGCTGGTCCGCGAACGTATGCGTGAACGCAGTTTTACGAGTGCGTGTTGAGGAATGCCTCAGTTGGTGTAATTGCGCATGGGCAGGGCAGTCGACGCGGGGTCTGTAGAATCGACGAGCAACAGGCCTTCGATGGCAATCTGGCTGGCACGCAACTGACGCAACGATTCGACATAGGCAAGGCTTGCCTGGAAATAGGTCCGCTGCGCCGTTAGCACGTTCAGGTAGCCGTATTCGCCTTGCCGGTATGCCCGCATGACGAGATCGAGCGTTTGCTGAGCGCGGGGCAGAATGTCGCGGGAATACCGGGCCACCTGGTTTTTGGCATTCGTATAACGTTCGAATGCGGCGGCCAATCGCTGCTGCAAATCGAGCTCGACGCGTGCCACTTCACTGCGTGCCGCCGATAGTTCAGCCCGAGCTTGCCGGATGCCACCCTGATTGCGGTTGATGATGGGCAGGGGAATTTGGAGCTGAACCCCCACGATCGTGTCCTGCGTTTCGTGATCGTAGGCCACGCCTGCCTGGCTGTTGAGGTTGGGAATCGGCTCGGCCTCGGCGCGGCGCAAGGCCCAACGCGCACGATCGACTCCCAAACGAGCAATGCGCAGCTCTGGGCTTTGCGTGGCCAATCGTAGCAGCGCTTCTTCCCACGCCAGTTGCGTCGGTGGGGGTTCGAGTTGCCCGAGCAGTGGTCGTGGAGCCAATTGCGGATTCGCCACCGCGGCAGCGAACGATCGCCAGGCGCTTTGGTAGCGATTTTGGGCGTTGTTCCAAAGAATGCGTACCCGATCGGCCTCGACCTGCGCTTGCAGCAGATCTACCTGACTGCCTTCCTGGCTGCGGAGCAGCTCACTCGACATCTTCACAGCGTCTTCCGTGATGCGGATAAGCCGGCCGGTGAGCTCGATAGTGCGCTGTGCCGCCAACACTTCGTAGAAACGCAGCCGCACTTCATTGAGAACGCGATAACGCCACGCTTCAAGTTGCTGCTGCGCTTGCCGCACTTCTTGACTAGCTATGGCACGGTTCAACCGAAGCTTGCCGCCTGTGATGAACATTTGCCCCACCGTGCCCCCTTGCTGGCCAGCAAGGCCCGAATTGCCGATTTCGCTGCCTTGGTAGCCCACCCGCAAGTTCGGCGGCAAGCCGACCTGCACCCAACGACCACGAGCGGCATCAAGTCGGGCGGTAGCCCGTCGCAGCGCGGGATGGTTTTCTAATGCCATGCGTTCGGCATCTTCGAGGGCCATGGCGTTCGGCGGGAGCGCGCCATTTTGGACGGCCGACATGCCGACCGGATCGATCGCCATTTTCAGCGTGGCGCCTTGCGGTGTTGCCGCCTGTGGAGATGGCAGTGGCGGCAACGGCGTGTGCGAGTCCGACTGAGGAGGCAATGTCGCCTCGTCGATGGGCTTTGCTGCCGATGAAGATGCCGAAACGCGGGCCGGCAATATGGCCTGACTGGCGGAATGCCGGGCTGGCGGAAGCGGATAGGTCTCTGCGCCGGCTGTCGCAACGGCAATAGTCGGTGCAGCAATCAGTACAAGCCGAGCCATTCGACATACAGACAGCCAAAAGCCTCGCAGCGTGTGCAAGATCGTATAAGGAAAAACTGTCCGAAGGATCTCGGACCCTGCACGGCAGCGTGAAAATCCGTTTTCCGTCGTCATGGCGCACCTTCCCTTGGCGCTTGGCGAATGCTCGCCGTCAAAAAATATGTGCACGATTACCTGGCCGCCTTCGATGCGGGCGCAAATGTCGACTGTGTCTCCGTGGCGACGCCAGCCGACGGTTCGGGGCGCA
Organism: Planctomycetaceae bacterium; assembly: GCA_015493185.1. Classification (GTDB taxonomy): domain Bacteria; phylum Planctomycetota; class Planctomycetia; order Pirellulales; family JAEUIK01; genus WGDQ01. Next base: position 192 of record WGDQ01000092.1, on the reverse strand, counting down.
TGGGTCGAGTGTCATGACCGCAACGCCGAACAGTCGTTCGCAGGTAGGCCCTTGTCAGCAAGAAGCCATTGCCGGAAGTTGTGGGATACGACAACCACCGGCAAATATCTGCGGCGCCGCGGCATCGGGGCGACCCGGCAACCGTGCGCAGGCGAATTGTTTTTCTAGAGCGACCGGACAAATCCGATAAAC
>WGDQ01000091.1 GCA_015493185.1 Planctomycetaceae bacterium | reverse complement strand
GGCTTAGGCGGCAGGGGATTCCGGCAAGACGGGCGGCGGGGGGCGAACGAATCAAACGCGGGGGACACCGGGAGCCGATCGACACGAAGGCTATCGCCTGGCCGGATGCGCGCCGCGGGTTCTGACCATGCTCAGCACGCGGCACGTCAGAGCGTCAGAACGTTAGAGAAACGAGCCAACGCTAGAGGGGCGGTTACCAAAACAACCATGTTCGACAACGATCGCAAAACACAACCGGCGCTCGATCAAACGGCTGACGAGCCAGACGCGCGGGATGATGATGGCTCACAACGTGGCAGTTCGCGACGGCCGCAAAGTTTGGGGCGCCGCCTGTTAGACGCCTGGATTCTGCCGTTCGGTGTTGCTCTGTTCGCCATCACGGTTTTTCGCGCCGAAATCATTGCCTCGCCCCCATACTGGGATTCGGCAATGGGGCTGTTTGTCGAAGCCAATTTTCTGGCCGACACCAACTTCGATTATCACCGGCTGGCTACCGAGGAGAAAGCATTCGTCGATGGTGGGCCGGCCGTTTACATCGTGAGCGTGATGCCTACGCTCTTGGCGTTGGTTTTCCGGGCCGTGCCGTCGGTGACGCCCATGCTCGTGGTGCTGCACCTGGCCATGTTCGCCTGCGCAGCCGCCATTTTTGTCATGATGTATTCGCTGCTGGAGTCGCGGATTGGTCCGACCGGAGCGGTGTGGGCGGGCATTGCAACGCTGACCACCCCGCTGTATCTGGTTCAGATCGACATGATCGGCATGGAACTGCCGATGATCGCCTGCGGCATGTTGGCGCTGCTTCTGCTGGCTCGTGAACACTATGTAGCGGCCGCGTTGGCCACCCTGGCTGCGTTTAGCGTCAAGCTCAGCGGCGGGTTGCTCACTGCCGCACTGGTGTGCTACCTGGCCATGCTCGTGGCCACGGGCGTCCGACACGCCGACCCTAAGTTTCTCCGGCGGTGCTGGCTTGGTTTGGGGTTCGGCCTGATCGTGTTGACCACCGAGGTGGGCGTTTTCGCCTGGTTAAACAACTTGCCCAGTCGCGTGTTCAAGCCTTACGAAGCGGGAACGTTCGATCTGCTGATCGGGCTTGTCATGCCCGCGGTGCTTTGCCCCGACGTTGTGCTGCTGCTGTTGGCCAGCATGGTCGGCTTGGGAGTACTGCTACGGCGTCGTGTTCGGAGCCTTGCTGCCGAGGCGGCAACCGAGCGATCTTCGGATCCGGGCGCTAAGCCTTTGCCTGCTTCGAGTCGGACCACAGAAAAAGAGTCTACTTCTATTGAGCCCGCTCCCGTCGAATCCGCGGCATCAAAGGCGACGACCGCCGGCGATGCCCAGCCCGATTCCGGCAAATCCGATCAAGAGAAAGAGGAATCGGACCAGGCTTCTGCAACCGCTACGACCACCGGTGCTGAAGCTGCGGCTACGACCACGCCCCGATCGGCCACAGACTCGGCCCAGTCGTCGGACGATTCGGCCCCGACTCCTTCGGTCGCCTCGCTGAACTTGCGGGAACTGGTTGAGCCGCTGCACGAGGCCCTTCGCAGCGATGGCGTTTCCGCATTCGGGTGGCTTGTTGTTTTGGCCACGTTCGCAGCCTTGGTCGCTACATACACGATACCGCGCTACGTGGCCCTCACGCTGCCGTTTCTGTATGTGTTTGGTTCGCTGTTGCTATTCCGGCTGGTTCGGTCGAAGCGTTGGGCAACGGGCGTGCTGATCGCTCTGGTGGTGTTGAACATTGCCAATCGTCGGGGTCGATTCTACCCAGACATCATGGCATCGGAGCACCGGACCGGCGCTTTCCTGGAACGGAGCCTGGAATATCTAGACGACCATCGCGCCAACATCGCCGCCATGCGGGCGGTGGCCGAAAAATGCAGCGATGTACCGATCGTGGCGGCCAACCCCTTCGTTCACTTTCTGTCGTTGCCTCGGCTGGGCTACGTCGAGCGGCCGTTGCACGGATACGCGATCAACTCGTTCGTTCCACCGACATTCAAGCCCGTAGAAGCGATTCTCGAAGACTGCCCGCCCGAGGTGGCGGTGGTTTCGGCCAACAATCGGTTTGCCAGCCCGCAAACCGCCCTGAGCACCGTGCCGGTGCCCGAGGCCGACGATCCTCGCGTTTTCGTGGACGAAACACGCCCCGATTCGCCGCTGATCGTGTTTCGGAAAAAGTGGGCCGACGATCCACCCGAGAAGCGCCGCTCGCAATATCTGGCCATGCTCTGGCCTGCCCGGTTTCTGGCCGAGCAGGCGGCGGCTCTGGTGCAAAGCGGCAACCTGCCCGCAGCCGAAGCCCTTTATCGCCGCGCCGTAGAAATCCAGCCGGCCAATGCCGAGGCCCGCTATCAGTTGGGGCTGTTTCTCTCACGAGTGGGAAAACTCGACGAAGCACGGCAGCAACTCGAAGAGGCAATTCGCTGGGCACCCGGCAGGGCCGACCTGTTTCATCAATTGGGCGTTGTGCAAACCGAGCTGGAGCGCTACGACGCGGCGATCGAATCGCTCAAGCAATCGCTGGCCCGAGGCCCCAAACGTCCGGCCGAGGTCTATTGCGACTTGGGCGTGGTGTACGCACGGCTCGATCAAGCCGATGAGGCGATCCGTCAGTTTTCACAGGCTTTGAAGCTCGATGCCCGACTGGCCCGAGCACATCAGCTCTGGGGACAGGTGTTGCTGAAGCAGGGCGCGACCGACGCGGCGATCGAGCAATTGAAACAGGCCAACCGGCTGGCGCCTGAGAATGTCGAGGTGCTGTTCCAATTGGCGGCCGCCTATTTGAAGCTCGACCGTTCGGACGATGCCGAACTTTGTTTGCAAGAGGTGCTGGCCCTCGCGCCGCAGAGCGATGAGGCGCATTACCAGTTGGCAGCCATCTACCAATCGCAAGGACGACTGTTCGATGCCGTGCATCAGTATCGCCGAGCGTTGCGGCTCAATCCGCAGCGGCACGATGCGGCCAACAACATTGCCTGGCTGATTGCCACGCACGACGAGCCGTCGTTGGGCGGTGGCGATGAGGCCGTGCGACTGGCGACCTATGCCAACCAACTGACCGATCATCAAGAAGCGGCCTACCTCGACACGCTGGCCGCCGCGCTGGCCGAGGCAGGCAAGTTCGAAGAAGCTGTGAAAACCGCCAAGTCGGCCATCGCCGTGGCCGAATCACGCGGCGATTTCGATATGGCGGCCGAAATCACGAAACGACTCGTCCAATACGAAAAGAGCCAACCCTACCGCGCAACCGATTCGCCGCCCGAGGTGCCCACCAAGCCTTCGTGATACTCGCCAAGGATACGCAACAACCCCAAAGCCGGCTGCGGGTGGCGGCAAAGACTTCGCAGGCGGCTTCAAGCCGGCAACGGCCCACCGCATTCTCAGGAGGCGAAGGCCATCGCACAACACGGTCGCGGCGCTTGCTCCCTGCGGGAAATGCCTGATCCACGCGACGGCACGAAAAGGCACGATTTGATCGCGCCAACGAAGGCATAAACCGGTCGTATGATTCAGTTGCGGGAAGCTAGCCGCTAAGCGAGTCGATGGAGCGTTGTCGTATTCGAGAACACCGAGCATGTTGTATCTGATTTCGAACCAGCGGACGAAACGCGCTTGAACGGCCGAGACAAGCGGTTTTTCCGCAAGAAGGAGAGGTTCTGACCGTTCGCTCTTGCG
>WGDQ01000090.1 GCA_015493185.1 Planctomycetaceae bacterium | reverse complement strand
TTGCCATTGTGCTCGGTGAAGATGTTGGCCTTGATCGGCTTGCCACCAACCGGGCAGGTCGTTTGCGTGGTGAACCCCTTGGCGAACGCCGCTGGCGAGAGAACGCAGGCTACCTTGTCTTCGGCGGCGGCAAACTTCTTCTTGCAACCGGCGCAGCAGAAGCCCACTTTCTGGCCAACCAGATCGGCCGTCATCTCCGGGTTCAGCTTTTTGCCGCTCATGGGGCAGGCGACCTGAACGGCCTGGCCCGTTTGCAACATCTGGTAGTGCGCCTTGGCGGCAAACTTCTTCGTATTGGCCTGGAACTTCTTGGGGCATCCTTTGCAGCAGAAGTAGACCTTGGCTCCTTCAAACTCGACGAAATTGGACTCTTTGGCGGGGCCGCCCGACACCGGGCAACTGGCCTTGAACTCGCCAGCCACGACGATGCCGGCAACCAATGTCAGAACGGCAGTGGATGCGAGCAATGTGCGAATCTTCATGGTCTTCTTTCTCCATATCAACTCAACAACGAAGAACTGGTAACAGATCAAAACGAAACTTCACCAACACCAATTTCAGGGGAACCGTCTCGATCGACGCTTCCATTCCAAATCATGCCGCGCCTCGATACCGAGATGGCCGCCGGGAGAGAGCGTCTCGGACGTTGCGTTCAAACGCTGTTGGCAACAGACGTCGCGGCCCGGCGGTCAAGCTGCCGGCGAGCCGCCCATGGATGCAGCGTTTGCTCCGCCAACCGGTCTCTCCGGCAAAGGACAACACGGCGACATCGACTCCGAACAACGGCTCGCAAGCCGTGTGAACCGGAAGAAATCGCACAAACGATCCGTGTCCACCGGGACCAACAAGGAACAGGGTTCTTGTCAGCAGGCGGACGGAGAGATCTCATCGGCAGCAAGAGGCGCGCGATGTCGCGAAATCAATTCAGATAGCTACAGAAGAGCACCCACAATGGAGGCCCTTTTGAATGTAGCTCGAAAGAAACAGCGGCGTCGCGGATGGCGCCGGCCGACAACGCAGGAACGTTGACGGCAATCGCCGGCCAAACGGCCGATACCCCATCGCGCAACAGGCTATCCAAGCAGCCTTTCGGAGGCAGGGGCAATGCCGGTGCCGGTTCGCCCGGCTCGCAGTGGCATGTTCGTTTTGTTGGTGCCGGACGGCGACTATGCGAGGCAGAGCAACAGCACGTCTTGCCCTCGGCCGCCATGTCGCAGCAGCCGCAGCACGATACTTTTGTCAGGCTGTTACCGGCGTTGACAACCGCCACGCCATCATCACAAAAGCGCAACGGAGCCGAAGCTGCCGGCAACGCAGTCACCAAGGCCGCCAAAATGGCGGGACACCAGACGATAGGACGTCGCGTGTGCATGGCGGCAAAAACTCGGGAGTGAACTGGTTATTCACATTGTGAGGCAGTGGGCGGTGATGTCAAGTTTGTGCCGGCTTCGCCCACGTGTGTGTGAAAAAACCCACAAAATAGTGCGGCGCTTCGCGCTGATTCGGATTTGTTCCCCCATTCCGGCTCAACTGTCGCAGCCGACGCGCTGTGCAGAAACCAAACTGCTCCTGCGCGGTTGCGGCACAACGTTCGGGGCCGCAAGGTTCTTTCCCGCACAAGCCGTCAGTCGCGTTTTTCAGCCTGGGCCACGCTTTTCGCATGTCGCGGAGGGAAGGTTTCGTCGCTGAAACGTCCGAGCATCGCATAAATGTTGATCAGCGCGTCGTTCATCATCCGCTCGCCCGCGCCTAGCTCGACAAGCGACACGGTGGCATCGGCCCCGTAGCCGCCTTCTGATGCGGCCTCGATGGTGGGAAAGTAGAGCTGATGTCCGTTGCAATAGCCGAAAAATAGCGTGTGAGGTAAATAGCAACGCTCCTTGAGCCGATTGGAATGATTGCAGAAAAACTCGCCCGACCCACCAACGATCGCGATTTCCCGGTTCACCACCACGCTGTTCAACTCGGAGCGGATGCCTTCGCGCATCTCACCGAAAAAGTTGCGAACCAGCTCGGGAAAGAAGGCCCGACTGTAGGTCAACTTGACGAGCGGATTATCAAGGTTCGTGCGCGATGCAAATTGGTAGTGGTTCACGCGACCTTCGATCGAAGGGTGCTCGGGCACACGAGTTTCGGCGGCCTGAGCTAGTTCCAATACGCGGTCGGCCAATGCCTCGCCGAATGCCTTGGGGCCATGCCGATCGGCACCAGGGTTGGGGCTCATATCTCCAGCGGCTCCTTGCATAAAAACGCAAGGGGCACCTAGCTGGGCTTCGACCTTGCGTCGCATATAGCCGGGATAATCGGCCGAGAATTTCAACAGCATGACCTCCGTCATAACCGGGTGCGCGGCGAAATTGACGATCACGGCGATTGGCTTTCCTTCCAGGTCATCAAGCCGCACAACGGCCAGCATCGGATCGGTTACTTTCGGGCGGCGCTTCGTGTGCCGGTTGCGATTGTAGTCGATGTCTTTTTTCGCCACGCCGATACGGGCCGGGCGCAGGTTTTTGTCTGCTTTCAAAATCACGCGGATCAGCATGTCGGGCAGCTTTTTCGCATAGGCCACGGCATCGTCGAAACGGCCACGTCCGAAGCCCTCGCGATCGGTCAGTTCGATCACAGGGCCATGGTGTGTGTGGCTACCGCAGATCAGCACGTGCTCGATGCCGGCCTGCTCGCGAATCGCCTTGCGAATCTTTTCCATCATCGGCCGCGTGGGACCGCGCCCGAGGTCCATTCCAACAAGCGCTAGCTTGTCGTCTCCGGCGGCCAACACCACCGCCTTGGCCAACAGCGGATCGAGCACACCTTCGGAAAGCTTTGCGTGCCGCGCGCCATAGCCCCACATGGGCAAACGCCCCTCGGGCGTGATGTCGGCTTCTGCCACGCCGGCGCGAAAAAGCGGCGTTTCTGCCTGGTCCTTTCCATCGCTGTTTGTCGCCGCAGAGGCAGGTGCGGTCGAGGCGGTATCGTCCGCCGCTCTGGTATCTGCTGGCACCAGTTGCACCCATGCCAGGCTC
>WGDQ01000089.1 GCA_015493185.1 Planctomycetaceae bacterium | reverse complement strand
TGACGAATGAGATGATCCCTGGTTTCGCGCTCGTCATGCTCAAACACTCAGATCGCAATTACTTCTTCACGCAGGATGTCTCAGATCAGCAGGTCGTCTGGCGTGGCTATAAGCCTGACGAGACGGCAGAGTCCCTGCAGAATCCGGCGATGCTCGCGGTCAACGGTCCGACGCCGATACCGCCAGGCAAGATTGGCAAATGCACGCAGGATTGGCCCGCCCAAGTGTTGCATGATGGCAGCCAGGACTCTCTGCCGAATGCGCTCCCCTGCGGCCCAAAAGCAGGATCATGGTACGTGTGGAGCAACGTGGGGGCGTTCACATGTCTATCTCACGATGCCACGCGCGCGGCACCGGGCACGGAGAATTACGTGCATACCGTATGGATCGCGCCGAATACGTCATTCGTGACGCCATTCGCATCCATGATAGGTGGCCAGCCGGTGGAACCGGGCGACGATATTGTATTCGGCACGCTGGCCCCTAATGCAGTCTCGGCGACACCACCAGCATCCTACTACGATGAGTTTGAGCTGAAAGGCTACAAGATCGCCGCGAAGAGCCAATGGTGGATCTCTGTGTCCGCCACTGTATCCTCACAGACGGCGCCCGAGGGGACCCCACTCAGGATCAGGGTGTACGATTTCGAGAACGCGACCTACCTGACAGGCCACCGCATCCAGACAATCGACACCAAGGGATCCGGGCAACCCGGCCAATACTACTACGGAGGCGATCCGATCTACACCGCTGAGAATATCTCGTTCAGCGGCCCATTGATCGTCGATGCCGATCATTACCTCACCCTGCGAAACGACTCGAGCTACTCGATCATCGTGGCCGACGTCATCTTCTCCCTTTTCCGGTTAGCAGCACACCTCGATAAGCAAGGATCTCTGAGCTACCCATGACCACGGACTGTAACAAAGCTGTCGACGGATGGTTGCTCGACCAGATCCAGGCGGCGGAGAGCTACGGACTAGTGAACCTGCGTGCGATCGGATGGTGGGATCTGCCAGCCGATCAACGGCTCCAAGTCGCGGCGTACGAGCTGTGCCGCCTCAAGACAGCGGCCGAGCACGGCGACGGGCAGGCGCAGACATTCTTCCGGCTATTCAACCGTATGATGGCGCCACCTTGGCTCCCGCGAGCTGAGGTCGACGAAGTGAGCCTCCCGGGCCGGCTCGCGGCAATCACCAGCTACTACAACCCGGCAGGCTATGTGACGCGACGAGAGAATTACGACCGATTCGCCCAGGGTCTCGAGATGCAAGGTGTCGAGCTCTGGACGATTGAGCTCAGCTTCGACGGACGGTTCGAGCTGCCGAAGGGTCCGCGGACATTCCGTGTGCGCGGCGGTCGGCGACACATCATGTGGCAAAAGGAACGCCTTCTGACGCTGCTTCTGGCGAGGCTACCTGCAGACATCGACAAAGTGGCGTGGATCGACTGCGACGTGCTGTTCTGCAACCCGACCTGGCCGCAGATGACGTGCGACGCCCTCGAGAAAGTGCATGTCGTTCAGCTATTCGACGAGGTCGAGTTCCTCGGCCGAGACTTCCGGCCGGCGAAATGGGGACGTGGGACACGACAACGCGGCGTTATGGCAGCCAACGTCTGGCGACTGGGGGAAACGCACCCAGGCTTTGCATGGGCTGCGAGGCGATCTCTCCTAGACCGGTTCGGGTTTGTGGCCGATCAGATCGGCGGCAGCGGCGATGCGATCATGGCTCTGGCGTGGCTCGGTGCGTTCGACCATGGGCAGCTTCACAGATACGGCCGCAGAATGCGCTATGCGATCCTCGACTGGGCGCGACCTGTCTATCAGCACGTGCGCGGGCGGGTCAGCTATGTCCCCGGCCGCATCCAGCACCTCTGGCACGGCGACCACAAAGATCGCCGCTACGACGAACGGCTGGAGGCACTGAAGGCGGCTGGATTCGATCCCGGCAGGCACGTGTATCTCGACGACGACACCGGCCTTTACGCGTGGGCCTCGGATGCGCCGGCCGATCTTCGCCGACTCATGGAGGAATACTTCCACGATCGTCGCGAGGATGGCGTCGCCAGAATCACCCAGAGCCCTCCTGTGACCTGCCTGATGGTAACGGGCCATCGGACAGAACGGATCGCGTTCGCTCGCGAGGCTGTCGTCTCCTGGGCATGGCAGACCTATCAGCACAAGAAGCTGCTCATCCTGAACACGAACACCGAGGGAATTCGCGTGCTGACGGACGAGCTGCGAGGGTACTTGGAGGAGGCATATGGCGTCGATTCGTCGCACATCGCGGAGTTCCAC
>WGDQ01000088.1 GCA_015493185.1 Planctomycetaceae bacterium | reverse complement strand
GTCGTTCATCGGGATGGTTGGCTGTGCTAAGGCAGGCGTTGCCGACCGCGTGGACGATGGGCGTCTTTGGGCCGATTCCCCGCCCGGCCTAGCCACAATGCATGGTGCGATGCGCGAAAACAAACTCCGGGTTCACAGCCCTCGCAACAAAACTGCGTTGACGTGATCATGCCGCGACCGGTGAGGGCAGTAAGCGGCTTCGAATCGGCCTCGGCTGCCGCCCCAATTTAGTACGACCGTGGCTGACATTCCCCTAAAAGGCTACCGGACGCCTGATACCCCAAGCAAGCTATCCCCGCGTTTTTTGGTTGTTTTCACCCGAAACGTTGGGGTTGCGTACCGCCGGCAGGCCGTTTTCTCCGACCAATCATCCACCGGCGGTTTGGCTGTTGCCCTGCCGTCCTTGCGGGCCGCCCGAACGGGGGGTACCACGGGAGTGCCGGTTCAGGTGCCACCTTGGGAGCTAACGTGGTTCGCAGGGATCGCAACGATTTTGGTGGAACCGCTGAATGATGTCCCATGCTTCTTGGGGTGTTTCGGCATAGTCGATCAGGTCGAGATCCTCATCGTCGATCGTGCCCTCATCTGCGAGGAACTCGAAGTTGATTACGCGATCCCAGTACTCACGCCCAAAGAGAATGATGGGAATTTCTTGCATGCGGCGCGTTTGCCTCAACGTGAGGGCATCGAACAGTTCGTCGAGCGTTCCAAAACCGCCGGGAAAGATGACCAGCGCCTTGGCCCGTAACAGGAAATGCATCTTGCGAAGGGCGAAGTAGTGAAATTGGAAGCAGAGGTCGGGCGTGATGTACGGGTTGGGTACTTGTTCGGCCGGCAGCGTGATGTTCAGACCGATCGATTTGGCGCCGGCGTCGAACGCACCTCGGTTGGCTGCTTCCATAATGCCCGGACCGCCACCGGTGATGACGACATAGTCGCAGCCATCGTAGCCTTGGCAGGCGGTCGAAACGAGATTGGCGAACTGCCGAGCGGCGTTGTAATAGCGTGCTTTGGCTTCAAGGCGTTCGGCCCGCTGAAGTTCGCGTTGCAGTCGTGGGTCGTCCGGTGCGCGGCGGAGTTTCAACCGGGCCAGTTCGACGCGGCGGTGCAGCTCGGCTTCTTCGACAATCTGAGTGCTGCCGAATACCACGATGGTAGAGCGAATGCAATGTTCGCTGAGCGTTAGCTCAGGTTTGAGCAATTCCAACTGCAAACGCACGGGGCGCAGCTCGGGACGTTCGAGAAAAGCCGGGTCGTGTTCGGCCAGACGATAGCTGGGCGAATTGAGGATTTTTTGCAGGTTGGCTTCGGCTTCACCTTTCACGCGGGCACCTCCAGTTCGTGTGTTTCGTGCAGCGTTGGCACGACGACCGACCAGCTTCGTTGCGCGCGTAGTAGCTGGGCCATTGCTTCGGCGGCCTCGGGTTCGCCGTGCGTGATAAACGTTTTTTTCGGGGCGGCGAGTGGTTCGAGCCATCGCAGCAGTTCGTGCCGATCGGCATGACCGCTGAGCGCTGAGAGCGACACGACTTTGGCGCGAACCGGTACATCGATACCGTGCATTCTCAGGGTTTTGACGCCTTCTTGCAGATGGCGGCCCCGTGTTCCAGCGGCCATGAAACCACCGAGCACAATAGTGGTTCGCTCATCGGGCAGGCGGTGTTTCAGGTGATGAAGGATCCGGCCACCGGTCATCATGCCCGACGACGAAATGATTACCGCGGGACCATTGATTCGGTTCAGAGCTTTCGACTGGCGCGATGTGCGGATGAGCCGTAGGTTTGGGCCATCGAGTACGCGATCTCGCCCGGTCAGTTCGCCTTCGCTCAGATCGTGGTCAGCTTGGTATTTCCGAAAAATGTCGGTGGCATCAACGGCCATCGGGCTGTCGAGATAGATAGGGATTCTGGGAATGCGGCGCTCGTGCATCAAGACCTGAAGCAGATAGATCAGTTGCTGTGCGCGACCTACAGCGAACGAGGCGATCAACATGACGCCGCCGCGATCGATGGCATCGTTTACGATTTCAGCCAGCGCGTCCAATACGTTGACGGAAGGATGATCGCGATTGCCATAAGTGCTTTCGCAGATGAGATAGTCGCACGTTGTGGGCGGCCGTGGGTCGTGGTATAGCGGCGCGTTGTAACGGCCTACATCGCCCGAGAACAACAGACGCATGGGCCGCGGGCCCTGACGAATTTCTACTTCCAGCCAGTTCGATCCGAGAAGGTGCCCGGCATCGTGGTAGCGGACCCAGATCGGCTTGTGTGGTGAGAACCAGTGGCCGCGGCGAATCGTCTTGAAATGCTTGAGCACGGCCCGCGCATCGCGGCTGTCGAACAGTGGCAGTGCGGGACGGTGCTTAGAAAAACCTTTGCGGTTGGCGTAGGCGGCATCTTCTTCTTGGTTGCGGGCCGCATCAAGCAAGAGCAGGCGACTCAAATCACGAGTGGCCGCAGTGGCGAAGACCGGTTGGCGAAATCCCTGCTTGCCCAGACGCGGCAGGTAACCGGTGTGATCGATGTGGGCATGCGTGATGAGCACCGCGTGAATACGACGCGGCTCGAACGGCGGGGCTGCCCAGTTCTTAAGCCGCAGCGACTTGAGCCCCTGAAACAAACCACAATCGATCAATATGCGGGCGCCGTCAGCCTCGAGCAGATACTTCGAGCCGGTCACCGTTTGCGCCGCGCCGTGAAATGTAAGACGAATCATGGGCATCGCGTGCTTCGAGGGGGCCCGCATCCTTTTGCGGATACGATTGTGTCTGGTTATCGATTGCCGGGGATCTCAAGATCGAAAATGTGGTGCGGATGGCACCGATTTCAGCAAGCTCGCTTGTAGGAACTCTGGTTTCGTTATGAAGAGCGGAAAGCTTCCGATTTCTCGTCCGCTGGGTTGCTAGTTTGTCGTGCCGTACCGTCCGGGTCCAGATGAATTGTGCTTCCTTCAACCGGCCAGACATTGAACGCGAATAAAACAAGAGCCCGAGATGGGCGGATTTATGGAGTCGATATGAGCTGCCGCGAAACGGCGTCGGACGGCCAAGGTTGGCAAGAGTCGTGTTGGCGGGCGGGGCGTGTGCATCGGATCGCAGCAATGGTCTAGGAACGCGGCCACTCGTGTGTTGAGAAGGCAAGAGGCCAACGCAAAAGGCAACGAAGGGAAGCTGCTTTTCTGCGAAAGTACAACGAACCTGGCTTTGGGACGGGGTTTATCGGGCCACATCACGTGAGCCAGCTCCAGATTGGTCGCCAGGCGGCGAGCCATATGAGCGTGGCCAGTGCAAACGAACCAAGTGCAGGCCATGTAGGGGCTAATTCGGTATCAGACCTGCCGGATGCCTCGTTGCGCTTATCCGGTGGGCGAGTGGAGATTGTCGAGGAAAGCACGCTCATAGGGATTT
>WGDQ01000087.1 GCA_015493185.1 Planctomycetaceae bacterium | reverse complement strand
GGTATAGAGCTGCGGCCACTTGATGCCCAAGCGTCCCTGAACGCTTCGTGACCAGATGAAATATGGTTTCCGGTCGTTCTGATCTACGGTTATTTGATACTCCATCACGAATCCGGAAGGCAGCCGCAGCAGTCGATCGCGGCTAGCCCGCAGCATCTCGGCAATTTGCGCCGCATCTTCAGCAACAGCCGAGCGGCTTTTGAACGGGGAGTTACCGCTCGTCCAGCCGATGCCCGAGAACCAAATCATCATCACCATGCATAGTAGGATCCGCCGGCGAACTCGCATGCTTGCACCGCTCCCTGCACTTTCCCGCGCAACGATAGGAATGAAAGAACTCGCTCCCATAACATTCGACTCAGCCGCTGGCTTCTCTTTGGCTCTGCATCGTCGAGTCTGAAACACGAGATGGGGCCAGTGGCAGTCGGTGAAAAACAAAAACATTGCTGGTCGTTCCGTTGGTCGGTTTGGATGTCGTGGCTGATCGAAAGAAGCGGTGCCAGCGAGCTTTCAGCCGCTTGACTTGGAAGTTGGAAGAACGTGATCCGCACGCGGTCGACGCACCACACGGGCAATCGACAACACGGCCGAAACAATGCCTGCCACCACGCATGCATGCCCCCAAGCGAGCACCGCCCACATTGTCGAGGTCGTCCCGTCGCGCTGACATCGGCGCGGCCGGCGATCAAGAAGTGCGAAACGCCAACCGCTTCACGCCAACGATTCGAACGACGATCCAAACCAGAAGCGACAGCTCGACGATGCAGACAAGCATCAGGATCTGTTCAAGTCGCAGAAAGAGCATGGACGTGTGTGAGATCAGGGCATCTCCAGAGAAATGACGAGACACAAGTGCCTTGCTCAAGACCAGTGGCCCGAGGGTGGTGCCATCGACACTGAAAAGGCTACTGCGGCTATCGTGAGCACCGAGCACTACGATGAAATGGTCGTCTCCCTTCATCGAATCCATTTTCGCAATGATGGGCGCGCGAATACGGTAGAGATCTCGCGGGCGCAGCTTCACGGTATCGGTCGCAACGCCGAACTTCGCGCATTCGGCTTTCAAGTCCGACATCGAAGCGCCGTTGCCGGTCGACGGCACATCTTCGACGATGCTCTCGGGAGCGACGTCTACTTCGTGGAGCCGCAAAAAGAGATAAACGCTGTTTGCGCCGCAGATCGGCTCCGTTTTCCAGGGCCACAAATCCTGCCTTGTTGTGGCATTTGGCGTGCTCTTGATGCCGTCTGGAACACTCCTGTCAGCGGCCATGAGGTCGCCGACTAGAAGCCACTGCAACACGATGCATGGCATCACACTGTCACGTATCCATCGCCGCCGCCCACACCCCATCAATGCACCTCCACCACGAACCAACAGCCTTACATCGTCAACACGTTATCGACAAGCCAGTTGTTCAAACAGCAAACCACCCCACGACCGGCATTCGCCACAGCAAGCAAGCGAGAAACCGGGCTTGCGGTCTCCACCGACTTTCGGGTCGCCGCCATCGACCAGCATCTCAAAAAAGATGTTCCGGACGCATTTGGGAGTCTATCCCTCCGCCGCGCGCGATTGCAAGAAAATTCCGGAAAGCCTTGCCGTCGGTCGCCAAAATAGGACGGCAAACCATTTGGACGACAATCAAGATGCAAGCAGCCAGCGGCAGCCAGGGGCCAAGGTGTGCATAAAAGCTAAAGCGGGAATCAATGGTTACCGGCGGAAGCACAATGGGTTCGTGAGGTGCGGCGTGCGTGAGATTTCTTGCCGTCGCCTGACGCGTGACGACGTCGCCGTTGCCATCGATCAACCCGGAGTAGCCATCGTCCACGTTGCGCACGTAAGGCCGGCGATTTTCTATCGCCCGGAAGCGAGCATGGGTTAATATGTAACGGCTCAGCACACCCCTGCGATCGCTTCCTTCGTTGGACGCGGCCACGAAGAGATCCGGTGGTCCGCCTTTGGCCCGCATGTACGGGCGGAAGACCTCGGGGAAGCAGGTATCGTAACAAATGGTCGCCGCCACGCGGTATCGGTGGCCCGTGGCTCGGCATGTGAGAGGAAACACGGGGTGCTCGGCACCCTGCTTGAATTCCCTGGAACGGCAGCAGGTCAGCCCCCAAATACGGCGAGGCGCAAACTCGCTCCAAGGTACGGGGCGAATTTTATGATAGCAGCCGGCGAAGCCGGTCGTCGGATTGAAGTAAGCAATGGCGTTGTACCGTTCCGGTGGGTTCACCACGTGTATTGCAATGCAGCCGACCGCAAGTGAAACCCCGTTGGATTGAGCGTAACCGGTCAAGAAGTCGAAGGCTTCGGCCAACATGGCTCGCTCGTCTGGCTCGATCGGCGCCTGATCACGCGGCCCCTGAACAACAAGAGGGCCCGAGACGGCCGTTTCCGGCCAAAGCAATAGATCGACGCCCGCCGCGTCCTTTGCGGTAAGATCCACGATTCGATCCCGCGGCATCAAACACACCACCGGCCCTTCGAGCTTTGATGCGGTCGACAGTCGCCACGAGCCATATAACCAACTGGCCAAAATCACAAGCGGCGCCACGGTGATGGCCACCAAGGCGTGCCGCCGTCGCGTTGTGCCGCGCGATCGAACAAAGCATGCCAACAAGTCGAACACCGCACCGTTGACCAACGCGACAATGAACGTAATGCCCCAAACGCCGCCGATATCTGCGGCTTGCACCAAGGACCGCATATCGATTTGTGCATGACCTAGGTGATTTGGACAGCGTTTCGGAATGTTCCTCGGCCGTTTCCGTCGCGGGTGCATCGGGCGCGAAAGAGAGCCGAAATTCCGCGCTTGTGTAGCTCCTTCATCTTAGGGTTACTTTCTGCCAGATCGGGGACGGCGGGCCAGTGCGCCGATGCAGTCCGTCGATACGGGGCCGCTGGTTCCGAGTTGTCTTTCGCCAGATCGGGTGCGGCGAGCCAATGCCGGAGAGTGTCGACAGAAACCGGCGACTCCCAGACCGGCCACGTAAGATTGTTGCCCTCGCGATCGAAACCGCTAGTGAGAAGTTGTTCGTCGCCGGGTACGCTTGGAAACAGCGGCAAGCTTTCAAAAGCGAGCCACACGGCACCAAGAACCGACCGCGCTCCGACCTCAGATGGCGATCGGTCGCTGAGGGCGTAGAGCGCCTCGGTCGTGGGATCCCACCCAAGCGAGTGAACTTTGTCTTGGTACGTCCACGGTCCGATCAAGG
>WGDQ01000086.1 GCA_015493185.1 Planctomycetaceae bacterium | reverse complement strand
GTGGAATGAATTTGATGCAACCGACCGGCTCGTTGTTTGCCGGACAGCGAGGTTTTCGGAACCGGGCGGTCTGTTTGTGATTTTATGCTTTATGGTAAGCGATCGACCGACGCAAAGCGCGTCAGTAGGCCGCTTCGTATAAGGCTAACAGGTCGCCCTGGCTGACCGGACGCGGATTGAACTGAGCGGTCCACTGAGTGGCGGCCTGTTGAGCCAACTCGGGCAAATGTGTCGGTCGGATGTTTCGCTGGGCAAGGTGGCACGGCAAGTCGGCCGCTTCGAGCAGCGAGGTGACAAAGTCGGCCAATCCGGCCGCTCCGCTTTGGGGTGGGGGAATGGTGATCGGGTATTCGCCGTGGCTGGCCGCCGCTGCGGAGAGTAGCTCTTCGAGAAGTTGGGCGTAAAGGTCGTTAGCCACCGTGGCGTTGTAACGGATAACGTGTGGCAGCATCAAACCCACGGCCTCGCCGTGCGGAATGTCGAACTGGGCGGTGAGCGGATTGGCCAGCGCATGGGCCGCGCCGAGCATCGAATTTTCGATCGCCAGGCCGGCCAACGTCGCGCCGAATTGCATGCCGGCCCGAGCGCTAAGATCGTTGGGAGCACGCAGCACGCGGGGAAAGCTGCCGGCAAGCCGCCGCCATGCCTCGCGACTGAAGGTGAGCGATATGGCATTGCGCCGCGTGGTGACGAACGTTTCCAGCGCGTGGCTCAGGGCGTCGATTCCGGTGAGTGCCGTAACACGCGGCGGTTGGGTTTGCGTGAGCTTCGGGTCGAGCAGTGCAATGCGGCAGGTGGCTTTTTTGTCGCCGCAGGCCATTTTCACATGGGTTTTGGCATCGGAAATGAGAGCGAACGATTGCGTTTCACTGCCGGTTCCTGCTGTGGTGGGCACGGCGATCATGGGCAGCATGGGCCGCTTGGCCTTGCCCACGCCCCAATAGTCCTGCATGCGGCCGCCGTTGGTGAACAGGAAATTGACGCCTTTGGCACAGTCCATCGAACTGCCGCCGCCAAGGCCCACGAGCAGCTCGGGCTGAAAGTCGCGAGCGACCTGCACGGCGCGTTCGACGTCGTCGGTGGTGGGATTTTCGACCACGCCATCGTAAAGCCTTGTTTCCAGACCGGCGGTGGCCAGCAGCCCGCTTGCCCGGGCGGCGTGGCCCGCGGCGACGATGCCTGCGTCGGTGATGACCAACACGCGGCGGGCGCCGAGCTGGTTTGCCAAATGCCCCAGTTGGTCGATGCAATCGGCGCCGAACACGATGCGCGGCGTGGGGCCGAAGTCGAAGGCGTTCAGCGTGTCGTCGGGGATTGCATTCATCCGGATCGCAAGGGAACACGTACAGGGCATTCGCGCCGAATCGACCGCATCGTCTGCCCGTGTGTCGGAAGCCATCGATCGGTTGCCGTGCGAAGATCGCGGGCTTGCTGCAAAGGGCGCTACGGCCGCGACGCTTCGAACCGCAGCCGTTGGTCACGGCCGCGGGAGCGCGACGCCGCTGAATGGTGAACTGCCTAAGTGGAGAGCGCGGCCAAACGGTCGGCCGGCATTTGATACGCACGGGCGCGGAACAAAAACTCGACAATGTTTCCTTCGTGAGGCTGAAGCCAATCGAGCTTCGTGGTGGGAATGGGGCCGATGTTCAGACGGTCGATATTCGTGGCGTCGGTCAGTGCCTGCTGGAATGTTTCGTCTTCGGTGATGCCGGTACAAACCAGCGTGGGACCGATCGAGCCGATCATTTTGTCTTGCGGGCACTCGACCACCGTGACGAAGGGAAACATGTATTCCTTCTTGGCGATGGCCACCTCGGGCGACTGGCAATGAACCACCGTGGGCCGCAGGTAGGCATAGCGCTCGTGTTCGACGAGCCGCGGTCCGTAAGGTTCGGTCATGTGGGTGGCGCCCTCTTCCCGCAAATCGGCCTCGATCGCCTTCCAAACGGCGGCGGCCACGCCGGGCACCGTAAACGCGGCCAAACCGGCGTTGGGATCGGTGGGTGGTTTGGGTTCGATTGGGCCAAGCCGTTCGGCCAACGCCTGAGCGATTTCGCGGGTGTGGCGCGATGCCCAAATGCCCGAGCAGTTGATGCAGCCGCGACCGCTGTTGAGGTACACGCTTTCGACCATCAAATCGAGATATTCTTCCCAGCGGTCGACGACGTCGTCGCCCAGTAGGATTTTGCTGAAGCCGGGGCCATGCACCTGAACGCGCGGGTTGCCGTGGTACATGTCGACGGTGGGCTGACCGCCGAAGATCATCGACCGGGGGCAATGGGCCACGACCGCCGCACCGACGTCGGCACCGCCGGGATAGATGGAAATGGCCTCGGGAGGAATGCCCGATTCGATAAAGGCCGCGGCCATGCGATACGGGGTCCAAGGCTCTTGTGGGCCCGGCTTGAGCACCAGACCGATTTGCATGGGCACAACCGGCAACCACAGCGTGTGAACCCCCGGCGAGTTGGACGGCAGCACCAGACCCAGGGCGGGTGTTTGCGCCTGATAGCTGACGATCACGCCCCGTTGTTCGACGCCGTAGCCACGCGACAAGATCGAGAGATCGAGCCCCCGCGTGAGCGCGTCGAGCATGGTGTCCATGTGGGTGAGCACGAAGTGATTTTTGTCCATGTTTTTGCGGCACATGTGCTCGGGCAGTCCCGTGCTGGCTGATTGGGCCCGCACAAACTCGTCGGGCGATTGTTGCCCATCGCCCATGGGAAGCGTGCCGTTGACGTAGAGATCGGCCGCCTGTTTGACGCGGTCGATCAGCTCCTCGCAGCGAAAGGCGCGCAAGGCGTCGCGGGCGCTCTGGGCCTTGCGCATATCGCGGGCGAGCAGCCCGGCATTGGCCTGGCTTACCTTGGCGATGGGCTCGCCGGTTTCGAAATGGACGACCTCGTCGACTTCGAGCGACTCGTACGGTTTTCCCCAACGCAAGACGGGCAAATGGATCACGTCGTCACCTCGTTGGTTCGATGATTTGCGTCACCGGTGAATGATGCAGCCAGAGCGGTTTGGCCGAAGCTGGGCGTGGCACGCCACGCAAAAGATAAACGCAATGTAATATGGAGAACTGAAAAAAAGCGACACACACGGCGCATGGCTGAGTTCTAGGCCGCCCTCGGTTTTTTGAAAGCTACGGATGGCGATACGACGGCTTTTGCCGGAATGCGGCCGGTGGTCGTCCATTTTCGTCGTAATTGTGTCGTATTTGTATTCCGCGGAAATACGCGATTTATGGCGACACGGATCGGATGGCACACGCATTTGCGGGGCGATACGGATTTGGTGGCGCTACGGGATGTCGCGATACGGAGTGTGGCAATACGGAGTGTCGCGATACGTTGCGGATGCCGGTAGGGCACACGGTGCTGGAAACGTGGCCGCCACGGGCGATTGGGCGGTGGGGCGAGTGTTGCGGCGTTGGCGTCAGCCGGTCGGGCGGAGCGGCACCGCATCAGTAAACACCCACGGTGGTTGATTCGGCCAGTTGGCGGAAAGGTCGCACGC
>WGDQ01000085.1 GCA_015493185.1 Planctomycetaceae bacterium | reverse complement strand
GCTATGGCCTGTATCATCTTGCAAATGCCGAACAATTATCTTCCGATCTTTCAGCGCTAGTTCGCTGAACGGCGTCTCTTGGCCGATGCTGCCTACATGAGCACCCGATATTTGAACAACGCTGGCACGGCTGACAACAGCACGGCATCGCCTCCGAGCGGCGTTAGAACATGCTGGCTGCGCATAATGGGCGTTGTTCGCTGGATCTGTATTGTTACTGTCTTTGCCGCCGCGGCGGCCGATTCGCCTGCTGACGAACTGCCAACGAGCAACGAACTGCTGCTCATCGGCAGCCACCCCACGACAGGCAGTTTGAAAGCCGCCGAGGCCTCATGGCAGTTGGCATTCGATGCGGGCGACCAAGGCGTGCGTCGCATTGCTGCCGCCGAACTGGTTCGTTGGGGGCATCCGGCCCCTCTGGAGCAAACGGCCCTTATCGCGCTGGCCGACGGCAGTATTTTGGCAGTCGACGAGGCCGAAATCCTGCGCTGCGACCAGGATCATTTGATTGTGCAGTCGATCGAGTTCGGAGCTCTGTCGTTGCCGCTCGACCGATTGGCCGGCATCGTTCTCAAACCATCGGCCGACCCGCTCGCCCGGTGGCGGCAGATCGATCGGC
The DNA here is from genome assembly GCA_015493185.1 of Planctomycetaceae bacterium. Taxonomy (GTDB): domain Bacteria; phylum Planctomycetota; class Planctomycetia; order Pirellulales; family JAEUIK01; genus WGDQ01. The sequence goes on along the minus strand of WGDQ01000085.1, from coordinate 2,396 downwards.
TATTCGATGCCACCGCAGATGCCGATCGGGCGCTGTTGGCCAATGGCGATCAGGTAAATGGAACTTTGCAGCGCATGCACGTGCGCAGGGCCATCTTTGAAGGGCAGGTGGGCCGCATCGAAATCGATCGACGGCAACTCGTCGCCCTGGCGTTCAATCCCGCCCTGACCAATCCTCCGCACCACGACGGATTGCACGCATGGGTTGGTCTGGCCAACGGCACGCGGTTACGGGCCGACTCTCTCGTGCTCGATGAAGCAAACGTCACAGTTCACATCGGCGACATTCCGATCGAGGCGGCGGCTGAAACGGTCGTTTGGTTGCAGCCGCTCGGCGGACGGGCGGTGTATCTCTCGGATCTGCGACCGCAGGGCTACCGCCATCTGCCGTTTCTTCAACTCACATGGCCCTATCGCAGCGATCGCAATGTTGTCGGAGGCCCGTTGAAAAGCAATGGGCGGTTGTACGGCAAGGGTATTGCCATGCACAGCGCGTCGCGAATCACATTCGAAGTGCCATCAGACGCCGTTCGCTTTCGAGCGCGGGCAGGCATCGACGACTCGACCCAGGGCGACGGCAGCGCGAGCTTTCGCGTATATGTCGACGGCAAGTTGCGGTTCGCCAGTCCGGCAATTCGCGGCGGCGAGCCCCCAGTGGATGTCGACGTTGAATTGGCAGGGGCCCGGCGGATCAGCTTGCTCGTAGGATTCGGCGAGCGCGGCGACCAACGCGACTACGCCAATTGGCTCGACGCCAGATTCGAACGTTGACGACCCCGTATTGAAAAACACATTCTGCGAGCAGTCGAAACTGGTCAGCTCTGCGTCGTCTTATCTCGGCATATCGGCATATCTTCACATATGCCTGCGACCGGCCTCGTTGCCCAAATGAATCCTGTCTTGCACTTACCGACGAATCGCCGACAAAACGATTGTTCAACAGCCTGCTACGCAAAGGCTGCCGTCGTTGCGGGCCATCGTTTTCGTTGTCGCACAGCCCGAGCAGGCGACGCGCGGCGCTGCAAGAGCGAACGCCCCGGCCCAGAGTGATCGGCCGCGGCTGGCACATCACGCTTCTGGTGCAAACCCGGACGCTCTCGACACATCCCGAGCCGGGTAGCACATTTTTTTCCAGGCGCCGGCGGCTCAAGCCCCAAACTTCTCCAGGCGTCCGGCATTGGCCAGGGCAAGCAACATCAGGTATTTGCCCTCGAACTGGCCGAGTCCGCCCTGGACGCAATCGCGCTCTCCAAATTGCTGGCAAGCATCGGTCCGACAGGCATCGGCTACCAGCAGCGTGGGCACGGGATGCCAACTGTGGCGTCGAAGGAAACTCGGAGTGCTGTGATCTCCGGTCACGATCAATACGGCAGGATTCAATGCCTCGATCCGCGGCACCACAGCGTCGAGCTGCTCGATTCGCTTCACTTTGGCTTGAAAATCGCCGTCTTCGCCGGTGCTGTCGGTGTACTTGAAGTGCACAAAAAAGAAATCGAAGTTCTGCCACTCGGCCTCTAACACGTCGATCTGCTCTTCCAGCGTTTGGGCCTGGCCGACAATCTGCATGCCAACGAGTCGAGCAAGCCCTCGATACATAGGATAAACCGCAATCGCTGCTGCACGCAGGCCGTATACGTCTTCGTAAGAAGGCAGATTGGGGTGGCGGGCAAAACCTCGCATGGTCAGGCAATTGGCCTTCGGCTGGTCGGCCAATATCTGGCGGGCTTGTTCGATGAATTTTCGCGCGATGTCGGCCGTACGGCGGCTGGCTTCGTCGTGCGCCACCGGATCAAGCGGTGGCACGCCGGTCTGCTGCGGATCCGTATCGTCTACCCGGTCGCCTAAACCCGGTGCCCGAAAAACAACCACAAAACGGTGCTCCTTGACAGGCTCGACGAAAATCTCAACCCCATCGATGCGTATGTCGCGAAGCCGTTTCACAAGCTCGGCACTTTCTTCGGTGGGAATGCGTCCTGCCCGGCGGTCGGCGATATTGCCTTCGGCATCGAGTGTGCAGAAGTTGCAACGGACCGCAACATCGTCGGGCCCTAGCTCGAATCCTACACCGGTGGCCTCGAGCGCGCCGCGACCGATGCGGTATTGCAGCGGATCGTAACCAAACAGAGCAAGATGCCCGGGTCCGCTGCCGGGCGTGATGCCGGGCTTTACGGGAATCATCCCCCCGCACACGCCACGACTGGCCAATGCGTCGAGATTCGGCGTCGCGGCGGTTTCCAGTTCGGTTCGCCCACCGGGGGTAAGCGGCAAGCCGCCCAATCCGTCGGCCACAAGCAGTACGATTTTGGAATCGTTTTTCTGGTGCAGCTCCCGCGTCAACTCATGCATATCCATCAGCAGCCCTCCGCTTGTTTACCCATTGTTTTCCCACATACCGGC
>WGDQ01000084.1 GCA_015493185.1 Planctomycetaceae bacterium | reverse complement strand
CCCCGACACTGCGCGCCACCGGACTCAACCGGGACGGGTGCGATGCAACGGACCCAATATAAGAGATGACACCAGGTAGCGCAAGGGATCGCACTAAAGCTCTGGAACAACGCCTGCCCTGCCAACATGGCACGCGTATTTTTGGCAGCGGAGATTTGAAGATGCCGTGACGAATGACGAAAGATGAAAAACGCGGCGAGCACTTGTCGCACGGCTGCGCATCGGCGAGCATGTTGGGCATGTTCGGCACGGGTGTGCCCCGGTGCGCGGGGAGCAAGGCCGATCGGCGGCGAACGGACCACGAACCATTGAAGCCCGGGCCACCGGAGACGACCCAACTGGTTTGGGCCGCGTCGCGCTGCCGGGCCGAGGGCTCGACCAAACGAAGCGAGCAGGTGAATCTTTCTTGGACCGGTCGATGCAGACCAACGACGAGACCGTCGTCTGCTCGCGATCGAAGCCGGAATCGGATTTTGAAGACACCTTCTTATGGGGTCTTTTGCCATTCACGGCGTTTATCGCGCGTCGATCTTTCGTCGCGGCGATCCGAAGAGCTGTGGAAACTCATGAACGCCAGCACAAATTGGGCGATTGGCAATGAAATTCGCGATTTGCAACGAAACGTTTGTTGATTGGCCGCACCAGCGGGCTTTCGACTTCGCTCGCCAGTGTGGCTATCAGGGAATCGAGATTGCACCATTCACGCTCAACCCCGACGCGCGGCAAATCGGCGAGTCGCAGCGGCGCGAGGTGCGCGAGGCGGCCCAATCGGCCGGTCTGGAAGTGGTGGGTTTGCACTGGCTGCTGGCCAAAACCGAAGGCTATCACCTGACCAGTGCCGAGCCCGAGGTGCGCCGGCGTACGGCCGAATACCTGGGCGAGCTGGCCCGACTTTGCCGCGACCTGGGCGGCCGCGTGTTGGTGTTCGGTTCGCCGCAGCAGCGCAACCGGGCCGAAGGTGTTTCGACCGAACAGGCGATCGACTGGGCGGCCGAGGTGTTTTCCCGCTGCCTGCCGGTGTTTGAAGAAACCGATGTGGTCTTGGCCGTCGAACCGCTTGGCCCGCAAGAAGGCAACTTTCTGAACACGGCCGACGAGGCGGCGCGGCTGATCGAAAAGGTCGGCTCGCCCCGTTGCCGGCTGCACCTGGACACCAAAGCCATGTCGAGCGAGCCGACGCCGATTCCCGAGATCATTCGCCGCCATCGGGCGCAGCTCGAACATTTCCACGCCAACGATCCCAACCGGCTGGGGCCGGGGTTTGGCGAGCTGGACTTCGTGCCCATTTTTCGCGCACTGCGCGATATCGATTACCAGGGTTGGGTATCGGTCGAGGTGTTCGACTATTCACCGGGCGTCGAGCGGCTGGTGCGGCAGAGCATCGAATATATGCAAGCGTGCCTGGCTCGACTCGACAGCGACACAGCACCCGCGACATAAGCCCGACATCGCCATCAGCATCGACGGTATCGGCATCGACGCCCGGGCATGGGCGCGCATCCGACCACTACCGGTGCGCGAAGTACGCGGAAAGAAGACGACGCCGGTGTGCGGCAAAAAACGGCGTGCGAAAAAAAGACGACAACGTCAGGTCAACCGCTAGCGGCCTTCAGTTCGGCCAGATGCTGGGCGGTGCCCACGAGCCGATCCCAGTTTTTCTGAATGTATTCCGGCGGTCCGCCGATTTGCGCCACGACCTGGGCCACATTTTCGGTAGGCACCATTTCGATGGCGTCCCACGGACAAACGGTCAGCTCGTAGGGATCGGATTTTTTACGCGGGATGTGCACGCAAACCTCGCAACCGACGCAGCGTTCGATGTCGATCTCGCACCACTGCTCAACGCCTTTGACCACACCGTGGTCGATGCTGAGCAATTGGATGCAGTCGACCGGACAAACTTCGACACACGATTCACAGCCCGTGCAATTGTCGGCGTTGATTACCGCCAGCTCTTTGGGCAGTTTTTTGCGAGGGCCCTTTTTGGCCATCGGTCGGTATCCTCGGCTAAAGGTCAGTACGAACAGATCATTCTCGCGGCCGCAGATTCGCCCCGCCACAACGCGCGGCCTGACGCCTGACACACCCATCGGCGTGCCGCACCGGCAGACTTGCGGGGTTTCTGCAACTCCCGGGGGCGAAATCGGGCGTCCCGTGGGCCGGCCATCGCGGCGGCCACGACGATGCGACGCCCCCGCAACGCCCGGGGCATTGCCTTGCTCGGCACGGGTCGCACTGTAGCGGCCCGCTGGCCTTGCCGGCCGACCGGACGGAAAAGAGTAACCGGCCGGTACGACAAGTAGTCAGAATATCATACGTTGCCGATCCCGGAGCCCCAAGCCCCCATGCCCCCGGTTTCGCCTGATCGGCACCCGCAGTGCCCGGGGCGAATCT
>WGDQ01000083.1 GCA_015493185.1 Planctomycetaceae bacterium | reverse complement strand
GCCGTGTGGTGGGCGCCGCGAAAGCGATCGTTCGGTTGGTGCAATTTGCGGGGCTGAGAGCATTGGGCTTTTCTTCTTTTTCTCGTCGGCAGGCGGAAAAACCGGTTCGATATGACCGATCCGAAGCTTGGCCTTGCGCTGCGCCGCGGCCCACGTCCGGCTGCGAGCGGGTGGCGTATCGCTCGGGCTTGAGATCGAGATTTTCTGACCGGTGAGAGCACAGGTTTCACGTTTGGGCGGCTTGGCAAACACGAGCGATTCTCAACACTGCTTCCGGGCCGTGGAGTTCGTAATGCATCGAGAGTTTGGCTTGCAGACCCTCAGGTCGAGGCAACGAGGCGAGTTTTCGATTGCGCGAGTCGGTTTCCCTACAGTCAAACGCCCACACTGTCGCCGTTCGTTGTATCGGCCGTTGTCGGCAGCCTGTCCGCGAACTCTCTCAGGTGGACGAATGCGTCGGTTCCGGACAGCCCAACCGCTGCTGGCGATCGTTGTCCTTTTGGCATCGATCGCGGGCCTTGCTCTGATGACGCCCCGTGCTGCGATGGCGTGCGACACGCCGGTGTATCGCTACGCCATGTATCAATGGTTGCCGAGCGACTATCGGCTGTTCTTCGTCTATAGCGGCGAGCTTTCCGAAACCGACCGCGCGGCGATCGAACATTTGCGGCAAACGCTCGACGATCCCGAGCGGCCTGCCAATGCCTCGCTGCATTTGGTCAATCTGGCCGATACGTCGGACGAGGCTTTGGCCAGGTTGCCGCGTGCTGTGAGAGAGTGGCACGCGCGGCATCAGAACAGCGCGACCACGGGCCTATTGGTGCTCACGCCGCATGGCCGCCTTCTAGACGAAACCCCGATTGCCGCCGATGCGGTTGGCACGTTGCTCGCCTCGCCCGCTCGTCAGCGCCTGGCCACACTGCTGCACGACGGACATAGCGGGGTGCTGTTGCTGTTGCGCCCCGCGACCTCAAGCACCGAAGATCGCGCCGCCCAAGTGGTCGAAGAAGTGGTGCGGCGGGCCGCTCAAGGTGAGATTCAGCCCGCTTTGCTGCCCGGTGTGGCGATCGAAGATTTTGGCGAGTCTGCTCAACAGAGTCCGCTCGACGTCGGCGTGCTCGTCGTCGACCGCGACGACCCGCGCGAGCGATGGTTCGTCCGCCAACTGCTTTCTATCGAAGACGATTTGCCGCAATACACCGACCCCATGGTGTTCCCCGTTTACGGCCGCGGCCGCGCCATGGAACCCTACGTGGGCGAGGGCATCACGGCCGAGAATCTCGCCGACGCTGTCGCTTTTATGAGCGGTGCCTGCTCCTGTGAGGTCAAAGAGCTCAATCCCGGCATGGACCTGCTTATGAGCTGGGATTGGGAATCCACGGCCGAGCGTCTTGCGCGACGCGTGGGCGATGAGGTTGGCAACGAAAGCTACGTGACCGCTGAAAACATGCTATCGGCCGTTGTCGGCGGAACGGATTCCGTGGGTGATGCCGACGGCCTGAAACTCGACCTTGACGAGTCTTCCAAACCTGTCGCGCTCACGCCGCAGGTCGTGCCCGACCCCTTGAGCGAAGAGGAACCTACCTCCGAGGCTCTGAGCAAAGCAGGCGAAGACGTGAACCGCGCCATCGCCTTCGATTTCGAGGGACAATTCAACAATCGCCTGGTGCGAAATCTGGTTGTTGGAGTCGGATTGGGGTTCGTCGTCCTTGTCGGTGCCACCTTCGTCATCGTGCGCATACACAACGGCGGCGGCTGACTGCTGGGCAAGTGCGACGCCGGTCGGCGTGCGGCAATCCACGACGCCTCGGATCACGACACGACCTGAACCTCGGCTTGCACTGCCCGAGCGGCCCGCCCATGCCTTTTCGGCAAACCCCTCGTGCACACTCGGCGCCGCTTGACGCGGGCCCGATTTTCCGGCATCGTCGGAAGGAAGCTCCGTCGCTGTCTTCCAGCTTGTTGCCGCTTATCGACGCACGTGCCGCAACCGGTGGTTGGGCGATGCCCGACAAATGGTGCTTTGTCGGTGCTTCGTCGCTTGGCTCGCCACGCGTGCGGCTCCAGCGCCGTATCGCGCCGGGCCCCGAC
>WGDQ01000082.1 GCA_015493185.1 Planctomycetaceae bacterium | reverse complement strand
TGCCACACTCATAGCCGGCCTGTCGATCGTTTCGGTCGGTGCGTCTCGGTGCGCTGCGGCAGAACCGGCTGCGAACAGGCCCGACGCCGACGCCAAATCGCTGGCGGTTCTCGAAAAGCTCGGCAAATTTTTCACCCACCTGAAGGGCTTTGAAACCCGAATGGTGGTGCACATTACCACGGAAGTGGCCGATCAGAAGTTCGACATCGAGCTGGTACATCGCATCGTGGCCGAGCGGCCGAACAAGTTTTCGCTCGAGGTCGAGAGCGATGCCGGCAGCGGCAATACCGGCATGATCAAATGCGACGGCAAGCAGTTGATCGTGTACCTCAGTTTTTCGAACAAATATCTAGTGGAAAGCGCGCCGATGAGCTGGGCGGAAATGCTTTCTCACCCCCTGGTTCAGGGCATTGCCGGGGCGGGCAATAGCGGCATGGTCACGCTGGCCATGATGAGCCCTCGGCCTGACGAAGCCCTGCTCGAAAAAGTGAAAACGATGCGATACGTGGGCGTGGAAAAGGTGGGGCAGATCGACTGCCACCATCTGGCGGCAACGCAGGACGACATGGACTGGGAGATGTGGATCGAGGTGGGTGAGCGGCCCCTGATTCACAAGTTTGTGCCCGACCTGCGAAAGGCTTTTCAGCGTATGGCCGAGCAAACGGGCAATGCCGACATCGCCAATTTGAAAATGTCGAACGAAGTTCTTTACACCGATTGGAAGCTAGACCCCAAACTGGATCCGGCTGTTTTCACGTTCACTCCGCCCGAAGGTGCGAAAGAGGTAAACTCGATGATCGCCTTGCTGCGGGGCGACGAATCGCAAGAAGCCGGACCTCGTGAACTATTGGGACGCCCGGCGCCCGATTTCACGCTCGACCTGCTCGATGGCGGCAAGCTGCAACTTTCGCAACACCGCGGCAAGGAGATCGTGATTCTCGATTTCTGGGCCACATGGTGCGGGCCGTGCCGGCAGGCGATGCCGATTATCGAGAAAGTGGCCGATCGTTACCGGGAAAAAGGGGTCGTGCTGTATGCGGTGAACCTGCAAGAAGAGCCGGAAACGATCCGCAAGGCATTGGAAGACGATCAACTGCACCCCACCGTGGCGTTGGACACCGAGGGCAAAGTGGCCGCCATGTTTCGCGCCAATGCGATACCACAAACCGTGATCGTTGGAAAAGATGGCACCGTGCAGGCCGTACACGTGGGATTGCTGCCTGATTTGGAAACCCAGCTTCAGCGTGAACTGGATCAACTGTTGGCCGGCGAAGTGCTGGCCGAGCCGGTCGCAAACGATGGTGACGCGGACGAAGCCGGCAGCTCGAAAAAAGACGCCGGCGCGGCAGAATCTGGCGAGTAATTGCCGGCAGACAACCGTGCGTTTCGCCACGCGTCGAGGCGGCGAAACGGCGATGTCGTGCTGCCGTTTTTCGGGCGGCCTGAAAGGTTGGAAGGTTCGGGGCGCGGGAGCATGACCGCGGCGCGTTCGCCAAAACCGGGACACACGATCATGATATTTCTTTGTCGAATCCGACACCGCACCGACGGACGCTGGTCGGTGTTTCACGCGGGCCATGACCCGGACGTCGGGCACATCGAGGTCACCGCGTGCGACCGGCAAGAGGCCATTCGAAAAATGCGGGGAGAAATCCGGTGTCGGCTATGCCTCGACAACCGCGCCGGCCAACTTCATCAGACGGTCGAGCTGAAATTCGAGCCGGACGACGAAGTGGCTTAGTCCATTCGTCGCACGGCGCGTCGTCAACGTGCTCGATGCAAACCGGTAAGCAAAAGGGCCTGTCCTGGAAGCCGTTTTCCAGGCAGGCCCTTTCGCAAGCGCCAAGAACGACTGCTTCGGAGGCCTCGGTTCCTCCGCGTCGTCGTTGTCTCCACGGTTCGACAGATCGTTTCTTCGCAAAGAATGGTGTCTTCAAAATCGCTTCCAGGCCCGGGATTGTGAGCAGGCGATTCATCTCACGGAGGGCGAACGAGGCGAATCCTCCTTCGACTGGTCGATGCAGACCGACGAGACGGTCGGCCTGCTCGCGATCGAAGTCGGAATTGGATTTTGAAGAAACCTTATCAGCCTCGCCGGCATGCACCGCGGATCATGCCATTGTCGTTCGACCACGGCAGTTCGAATGTTGCTCACATGCCCCTCGTGGCTGGGTGGTCAGGTCGAGGGCAGCGGGCGATGCCGTCTTTGAAATCGCATCGCTAAAGCCAGGCGATCCTCGCGTTGCGGCGGCTGCTGGTTTTTTTCCGCCTTTTCGTTTCGTCTTGCCCGTCGCGACGACGCCTGCGAAAGGGAAATACGTCGATCGGACGGGCTCGATAAGATTCAAGCCAATCCAATCAGTCTGCGGCCACCGCCACGTTGCCGACGCGTCCCGATGCGGGCCGCCCCAGAGCAACTGCATGACCAATCGCGTTTGCCGACTGGCCATCGACCGGCTGCACCGGCTTACCGACGGGAAAGCGGGCCTCGTGAACGATGCGATCGAGAAACGAACGAGCCATCGTGTACTGTTCGGGGCTGAGCGAATGGATGCGGGCCTTCAGTTGCTCAGCAGCTTGCTGCGTAAGCTGACGAATCTCCGCATAGCTTGGCGAGTTGATTCCGCTGTCTTCGGGCGTCTGCATCGCAAACAGCGTTTCGATCCGCATTCGATAGAGTGCAAACTCTTCGTCTTGCAGGACCAAGGGCCAACGAAGTCGGCCGGCCCCGCGGTCGAGCTCCTCGATGGAAAGCCGCTTGGGCTGCCGCATTTTGCTGAGTCGCGCCGCGGTTTCGGGCGTGATGCTCGGACCCCGCTCAGCAGCAAGATAGCTCTTGTTCAGCCGGCGTTTCTCGAAGTAGGTTTCGACGTACTTCACCTCGTTGTCGAGAGAGCGGCTGCGGGCCTCTTCCAGATTGATCATGGCCTGGGACGTGGCTAGGTTGTATTGTCCGGCTCCCCAAAGCACGCGCGCCTGACCATTGAGGTAGCTTTCGGCGGGCGTCGAAGCATGGTAACCGCGGTAATGGTAGGGATAACCGTAGTCGTTTCCCGCAAACGGAAGTTGCGCCATGGCGGCGACGGGAAACAACACAACAGCAAGCCCTACGACAAGGAGCCGAACGTTCATGGCGCTTCCCCTCTTGTCTGTAGCTTGGCACATGAAAAAGGAACCGACTTGGGTCGAATCGAGGCACCCAAATCAGAACACAACAGCAATGCC
>WGDQ01000081.1 GCA_015493185.1 Planctomycetaceae bacterium | reverse complement strand
GTGGCACCAGGAGGCTGCACCGATTCGGCAGGGGGATCGCTATTGTTTCTGTCCGAGCCGTCGGCCGCATTGGCAGCCGATGGCAACGTTGCGGAGGCAGGGCCGCTTGAAGCAGCGTCTTGGCGCCCGATGGCGGCCTCCAACGCGCGACGGTCGATAAACACATCGTCGAACGCGAGCCGTTTTTTACGAATGGCCGCGATCAGTTCCCGCTCGTACGCGTCGTCGATCGATTCGCCGCCTGCACGGCGCTGCTCCAACTCTTGCTGAACGGTTTTCACCGCGGCCGTGGTCTTGTAGTTGTCTAGGGCCTCGGACAATGGAGACTTGATCAGCTCGATGACGTAGGAGCCGATCATCAGGCCAATGACCACCCCGATTCCCAAACCGACCAACGCCCGAAACAGACACTGACGCAGCTCTTCGAGGTGTTCCCCGAAGGTCATCGTCGAGTCCTTGAACAGATCGTCGTCGATTTGAGGCAACGTAGCGGGCATCGAGGTCGGAGCGAAAAGAACTCGGAACGTGATGATGAAGACGAAAGGTATCGCCGGACCGGCGTGAAGCCTCAGCGGCGGATGCACCGCTTGACGCGATCGGGCCGGCAAGAAACGAAGGCGCGCCGATGACGCGAAGCTGCTCCGGAAAAAAAGAACCGGGAGCACCTCTCGCTTGGTTTGCGTACAGAACGACCCAAAACGGCCGCAGCACGCCGTGGCCCGATTGCGGCCGAGCGACCGCAGTTTTGTCGAGGCTCGCCCCGATCTTCCTTTGCGGCCAACCTTTTGCCAATCTTATCAGCCGGCTGAGCCGCCGACAACAACGCCCTAAAGGCCGAAGTCGCCATGAGGCAACGTCAGCGCAGCGGAAACCAAAGGCAACACCGATGCACTCAAGACGATTGATTGTTATCAGGATCAGGCGCTATGCAAAGTGATTCACGAACCTGTTGCCAAAGGTGTCGGTGGCACCGCCGGCGGCACAATGGATAATCGCACAACGGTATCGACTGCCCCTTAATTTCTCAGTGCGTGTACCTCAGAGGCAACCGCGGTAGCAGCAAAAGAGAAAGCAGAGGAAGGAAACGAGCCAATAGGCGCTAGCGCGCCGCGGCGAGCGTGGCGACGTTGCCCGGGATGCGTGGCACGCGGCCCGTGCAGGCTGCGTTCTGGCACGCTGTGAGGCGAGGCGTAAGAACCCGATGAATGGTGCGTGGTACAATGCCCGCACACTGATGCGAGAGGATGATCCGAGCCTGCGTCGCAGGACGCCGGTTGCCCGAATGATGAGGATGAGGTTGTGCCATGCCGAAGAGTCCGCTTTATCCACTTCGGTTCGATCCTGTTTTCAAACGCTATTTGTGGGGCGGCATGCGTTTGAAAACGGTGCTGCACAAGCCGATCGGCGATGAACCATGTGCGGAGAGCTGGGAGATTGCCGACCACCGAGAGGATCAAAGCCGCGTGGCCTTCGGACCGCTGAAAGGCACGACACTAGGCGAATTGGTTCGGTCGTATTCGACAGAGCTGATGGGCACGGTCGAGTCGCCGGACCGTTTCCCGCTGCTGTTCAAGTTCTTGGATGCCCATCAGACTCTGAGTGTGCAAGTGCATCCGAATGATGAGCAGGCGGCGCGACTCGACCCGCCAGATCGAGGCAAAACCGAGGCGTGGGTTGTGATCGACGCCGAACCGGGCAGCCTGATTTATGCCGGTCTCAAACGAGGGGTGGATCGCGCGACGCTCGAACGAGAGCTCCGGCGGGGAACCGTGGAACTTTGCTTGAACACCATCAGCCCTCAACCGGGCGATTGCATCTTCATACCGGCCGGCACGGTGCATGCTTTGGGGGCGGGGCTGTTGGTGGCGGAAATTCAGCAGTCGAGCGATACGACGTTTCGGCTCTTCGACTGGAACCGGCTGGGGCCCGACGGACGCCCGCGTGCGTTGCACATCGAACAGGCGCTGGACGTGATCCGCTACGATTTTCCGCCGGTCGAGCCGCAACGGCCCCAGTCGACCGAACACCCTTGGGTGCAGCGGCTAGTCGCCTGCGACAAATTCGTGTTGGACCGCTGGCGGCTGGACGCGTCGACGGCCGCATCGCAACTGGCGATTGGCAACTCCGATCGGTTCCATATCGTGGCGGTTTTAGAGGGGGCGATTCGCATGGCCGGCGATCCGGCGGACAAACCGCTATCGAAAGGCGACACGGCGCTGTTGCCGGCCGCTTGTGGTTCCGTGTCGATCGAGCAAATTGCACCAGCGGAGCCGGCCGTGTTGCTCGTGGCATATCTGCCCTAGATTGCCCAAAGCGTACTGACTTTGCCGGCTTGCCTGTGCTGCCCTCAAGTCGCGTGAGGCGATCGGCCGATCGTGTCGCATGTTGGCACGAGCGAATCGTGTGACGATACTGCCGGCCCGGAAAAATGAACGTGCCGTCAATCGTCTGAATGCCGCGGTGCGCCGATTCTCAGCACACCCGTGGCCCTGGAGGTCGATCGATCGCACACCTGTTCGATTTCGTCGGCGAGCCGCGGACACGCGAGCAGTTTTGCTCTCTGATCGCCGACGACGTTTTGACGGATCGATGTGGATCGGTTCGGGTATCGGTGGTATCGGTGGGGTGTTTCGGTCGGCCCTGCGGTAGGAAAGACAGGAAATTCTCGACGATCATGCGGCAATAGGCAGTTTGGCGAACTGTCGAGCGAGGTTGTTTCAGCCCTGGTCCGACCTTCTCGCCGACGAACACCACTCCTATAATCTTGCGGCCCGACGCTGTGGGTTGCGTTTGTGGTCGTCGAGGGGCGTTGCCTCGGGCTTGCCCGGTTGTCGTGAAGTGGCCGTCCGCTTATCGCGTATTCTTTGGGTGGTTTTAATTGAGAAGGTTGGTTCTTATGCGCAAAGCGTTGGCCACATTGCTGTGCGTGAGTGTGCTGGCCAGTGCCGGATGCACGAACGTTGCCAAGCCAAGCCTTGTTTATCC
>WGDQ01000080.1 GCA_015493185.1 Planctomycetaceae bacterium | reverse complement strand
TGCAAGGCGGCCGAGCGTGCCGATGCCGAACCTGCAAGAAGAGCGCGACGCGCAAAGGTAGCATCCGTCCTCTTATGGGCCTATTCGCAGGGCCGTCTGAAAAATTGATTTTGGCGCCGATTCGTCTTTACGCTTCAGTTCACTTACCACGGAGAAGCTCAGTACGGTTCGATGCACACGCTCCGTCGCACGGACATGGCGACCAGTCTACTTCGAACGCCACGACTCTACCTCGAACGCCACGATTTGCTGCGGTGGTGCGATGGGATCGGTCGCCTAGCGAATTGCTGAATTGGTTGAGAACGATCGCCCTTTCACGACACCTCGCACGAAAAAACCGTCGGTTGCGAGAATTTTATTCGCGTCCTGACGCCTCAATCGTCAATATAAGGGTTGCTACAACGAATAGGACCATAGGACCAATAGACCGGCTGAAATGCTGGTGGCGACACGGTCGCGACCTTTGTGGTGATCGTAGGTCGATGCGTGCCCAGCACATCCAGCGGTTCCGAACGACTGCGCACCGCTGGCTATCTGGGGTGCAAGGCGAGAGGGGTGAGCATGTGGGCCCGAAACGCACTGTTTTGGAGCGTCGTGGTTGTCGGCGCGCTATTGGTGGTCGATCAACTCGCCCCGCGCGGTGCCAAATGGGATGAAGCAAGTTATCGCACTGCGGTACGGCAGGTTCGTCGACAGGCAGAACGGCTGCGGTCCGCCACCGACGCAATCGATGCTGCGTTGCGGTCGATGTGGCAGGAAGCCGGCGTCGAGCCAGCGCCGTTGGCTGACGATTTGACGGTGGCACGCCGTATCGCCCTGGCACTGGTGGGCACCATCCCGTCGCTGGAAGAGATTCGCTGGTTCGAGTCGCTGCCCGATGGCCTTCGCCTCGACATGTGGACCAACCGTCTGCTAGACGACAGACGTTGGGCCGACTACATGGCTGAGCGTTTGGCTCGAGTGTTCGTGGGCGTCGACCCGGGACCGTTTCTGGTTTACCGCCGTCGCCGCTTTGTCGTCTGGCTGGCCGATCAGCTCCATGACGGCCGACCCTACGACAGCATCGTTCGCGACCTGGTTGAAAGCGAGGGATTGTGGACCGACCGGCCGGCCACAAATTTTCTGACGGTCACGATCCAGCCCGGGGAAAACGATCATCCCAACGAAGCAAAGCTGGCCGGCCGCGTGGCACGCGCTTTCTTGGGAATGCGCATCGACTGCGCGGAGTGCCACGACCATCCCTTCGACACCTGGACGCAAAAAGATTTTCACGCCTTGGCTGCATTTTTCGGACAGGTCGAACAGACGCTCACGGGACTTCGCGACGGAGATCGACGCTACCTATTCGACGATGGTGGCCGACAGGAGCCCGAGCCGATCGAACCTCGTGTGCCGTTCGATGAAGAATTGCTTCCTGTGGCCGGGCGATTGAGGCACCGTCTTGCCTTTTGGATTACGCATCCTGAAAACTCTGCCTTTGCCCGTGCGACGGTGAATCGCATGTGGGCATTGATCACTGGCCGACCACTGGTGGAGCCGGTAGACGCGCTGCCTCGCGATGGAGAGGTGCCGCCGGTCTTGAACGTGCTGGCCGAAGATTTTGTGCAAAACGGTTACAACTTGCGGCGGCTGATTCGACTAATCGTGCGATGCCATGCCTTTCGGCTCGAAAGCTGCCTTGCACCGGCTCCTCAGACGCTTGCAAATGCTGATTCCGGTGTGCCTTCGTCCGATTCCGAAACACCCCGGCGATCGGACTTTCGACCGCCAGCGGATCACGAGTCTTCTGCAAACTGGCAAAATGCACTCGTGGGCGATGGGTTCCGTCTGGGATTTCCAGGTCACGACGGTGCGCTGGCTGGGTTGGCAATGGCGCAGGGCAGCGCAAGCCGCTTGCCGGTGGTGCACCGCGTGACTGCCCGACTCGACGGGCACCCGACTGCCGAAAATTCGCCTGGCAACAAAAAGACGACCGCAGCCAGTCGCGGAACCAAGCGATCCGAGGGGGCCTGGCCGACAGCCGCTGCGAAGAAACGGTCGATTTCGGAACGGCTGGCCACATGGGCCGTTTTTCCCGTACGACATCTGCTGCCCGAACAGCTTGCCCGGAGCATTATTCAGGCGGCCTCGCTCAAAACGATCAACCACAGCTCGCATATTGTGATTCGCACGGCACGGCTTTTCGATCAAGACGCGTTTATCAGGCGATATGGCGATCCGGGAGAAGATGAACTACGGCCTAGCCGCGATACGATCACGCAGCGTTTATTGCTGATGAACGGCACGCTCGTGCGCGAGAAGGTGCGTGCCACCCTGTTCAACGCGTCGGGGTTGATTGCCGAACTTGCACCGGACGAAACAAAAGCCGTCGAAACGGCCTATTTGGCGGTGCTGACGCGGCGTCCCACATCGGGTGAAT
>WGDQ01000079.1 GCA_015493185.1 Planctomycetaceae bacterium | reverse complement strand
CCGAAGCGCTGGCTTCGAAGACCGAACCGATACGGGAATCGAGCGGTGGCGACAGAGATATTCGGCTGCGTGCGGCAGCGCCTCGGGCAGAGACGGCTCCGCGGGCGCTTACGGCGGTATCGCAGACGCCGCAAGACGCGACGCAACACGCAACGCAGCGAGCAATGCAACAAGCGCCTCGACAAGCGGTGCAACAAAATGCGCGATCGGGTATTCGCGAGGCCCTGGAGCCGAGTGCGGCCGGCCTTGAGGCAGAGCCGGAGGTGCATGGTGCCCGTGCAGGCGATGCGACAAATGCGGACGATCGGTTGCTGACCCCCGTTTGGGCACAAATGGTGCGAACGGCCGAGGCCCACGCCGCGGCGCATGGGGCGTTTTTGCGACTTGCCCAGCAGACGAGCCAGACAATTCGCGACATTGCCGCGCTACCAAACAGCCCGGCGACAGCGATTGCGACGGCAGCAGCGACAATCGACACTGCCCAAGGCGATGCTGCTGGAGCAATGAGCGGGGCACACGAGGCGAGCCCGGCCGGGGCATACGCTGCATCGGCCGAACCGGCAGCGGCACGCACCGCGCCGCCGCAGCGGGAGACAAGCGAGACCACCCGACCACGGAATGCGACAACCACCGGAACACCAGTCCACGCGAACTCACCTCAGCAACCAGAAACCGCAAGGTCGAGCGGAGACGCGCCGGAAGCTGCCGCCTCGGTCCGTACGAAGGTGCGGCATACGACGATGCGGCCCGAGATTCGGCATGAAGAGCGGCACGAGGAGCCACGCCGCGTTGTGTGGAATCGGCAGCAGTGCTTGGAGTTTGCCGTGGGGTCGATCGCCAAGGTGTTTGGCGATGCGTTTGCCGAAGTGGATCGCTTTGCGACCCGCGTGCGGTTGCCCGACGAACCGCTGATGCTGGTTGACCGCGTGACGCACGTCGAGGGCCAGCCGCGCTCGATGCAGGCCGGCCGATTGGTGACCGAACACGACGTGCGCGACGATTGGTGGTATCTGGACGCCGGGCGGATGGTCTCGGGCGTGGCAATCGAGGCGGGCCAGGCCGACCTGATGCTGTCGGCTTATCTGGGAGCCGATTTTCAAACGCGGGGGCGGGCCGTTTATCGGTTGCTCGACGCGGCCGTGACCTATCATCGGTCGTTGCCCGAGCCGGGAGAAACGGTGGTTTACGACATTCGTATCCGGCGGTTTTTCCGACAGGGCCAGACGCACCTGTTTCGCTTCGAGTTCGACGCCACGATCGGGGGCCGTCCGCTGATGACGATGCGCGATGGGTGTGCCGGTTTTTTCACACCCAAGGAGCTATCGTCCGGCCAGGGCATTGTGCAAACACCGTTGGAGCGCCGCCCGCAGCCGGGACGAATAGCGCACGATTGGCGACCACTGGCACCCACCGAATCGCAATCGCTCGACGAGCGGCAGGTCGAGGCATTGCGGCAGGGCCGTTTGGCCGAGGCATTCGGCCGCGCTTTTGCCGGGCTTACGGTGCAGCGGCCGCTCACGATTCCTGGCGGGCGACTCGGCCTGCTGCGGCGCGTGCCGCAGATCGAGCCGACCGGCGGCCGCTTCGGGTTGGGCCGCATCGTGGCCGAGGCCGATGTGCACGCGGATGATTGGTATCTCGGCTGCCACTTCGTCGACGATCAGGTGATGCCCGGCACGCTGATGTACGAGTGTGCGTTGCACACGCTGCGCATTTTCCTGGTGCGCATGGGTTGGGTGGGCTCGGCCTCCGCAGGCGTGGCGTTCGAGCCGGTGCCGGGCGTGACCAGCCGGTTGCGATGCCGAGGACAGGTGACGGCCGAAACGCGACGCGTGCAATACGAAGTGGCCATTAAAGAATTGGGCTACGACGGACCGCAGGGCACGCCCTACGCCATTGCCGACGGGCTGATGTATGCCGATGGCCGACCGATCGTGGCCATGACCGACATGTCGCTGCGCTGTAGCGGGCTGACGCGGCGCGAGGTGGAATCGCTGTGGACGCCAGTAAAAGCTACCGACGGTCGGCCGAGCGCTCGCGGCGATGTGAAGCGAAGCGCCACCGCTCCGGCGGGCGCGGGCGGACATGCCGGCACGGGCGGTGGCCAACCCCATCAGGCACGAGCGACGACCGAGCGGCAGGTTCAACCGGCATCGGCGCCCGAGGCGCCGCCAGGGCAGACGGAACGACCGGCTCGCCGGACGGGTCGGGTTTTGTTCGATCGGCAATCGTTTTTGGAGTTTGCCCGGGGCAAGCCGTCGCGAGCGTTCGGCGAGCGTTACCGGCCGTTCGACGAAGAGCGGTTCATCGCCCGGTTGCCCGGTCCGCCGTTTCAATTCATGGACCGCGTAACGCAGATCGATGGCTGCCGTGCGTGGGAACTGGCGGCCGGCGGAACGGTGTGCGTGGAGTATGATGTGCCGCCCGATGCGTGGTACTTCGCGGCCAATCGGCAGCCGCGGATGCCGCTGGCGGTGTTGCTCGAAGTGGCGTTGCAACCGTGCGGCTGGATGGCGGCCTATCTGGGGTCGGCGCTGCGAAGCCGCGACGAATTGGCCTTTCGCAATCTAGGAGGACGGGCCACGCAGCTTGCGCAGGTGGGGCCTGAAACGGGCACGTTGGTCACAACGGTTCGCATGACCAACGTGTCGCAGAGCGCCGGCATGATTATCGAGAACTTCGATTTCGAGGTACGAACGGCCGCCGGGCAGGCGGTGTATCGCGGCGATACGTACTTCGGCTTTTTCACCCGCGATGCTCTGGCGCAGCAGGTGGGCATTCGCGACGCGGCGCCCTACGATCCCAGCGCGGCAGAGCGGCGGTCGGCCGGGGTGTTGCCCTATGCGAACGAGGCCCCCCTGCCCCAGGGCATGCTGCGAATGGTCGACTCGATCGGCTGCTATCTGCCCGACGGAGGACCGCACGGGCTGGGATGGATCGAGGGCGTTTGCGACGTGGACCCAGACGCCTGGTTTTTCAAGGCCCATTTTTTTCAAGATCCCGTCTGGCCGGGCTCGCTGGGCCTGGAATCGTTGGTCGAGTTGCTGAAAGTGGTGGCCCACGCCCGTTGGGGAGCCGAACATCGCCAGACCGCGGCGGCGGGAAAGGTGGCCTACGAAATGCTGACCGGGCAAACGCACGCCTGGCAATATCGCGGGCAGGTGTTGCCCACGCACCGAAAGGTTATAGTACAGGCGACCGTCACGCATCGTGACGACACGGAAAAGATGCTCCGGGCCGACGGCTGGCTATTTGTCGACGGACGGGCAATCTATCGCATGGAAGGTTTCGCGCTGCGCGTTGTGGACTACTCATGAGCTATTCGAACGTTTGCATCTCGTCGTTCGGCTACGAACTGCCGCCGGTGGTGGTCACCTCGGAAGAGTTGGAGGAGCGGATCGCGCCGATGTACCGGCGGCTGCACCTACAGCCGGGACACCTGGAAGCACTAACCGGCATTCGCGAACGCCGCTGGTGGGACGAAGGCTACACGCTAACCGACGGGGCCGTGGCCGCCGCGCGCAAAGCGATCGACAACGCGGCGATCGACGCCCGTGATCTTCAAGTGCTGATTTATGCCGGCGTGTGTCGCGAGCAGTTCGAGCCGGCCACCGCGTGTGCCGTGGCCGAGCGGTTGGGCATCAGCCCCGACGCCTACGTTTACGACGTGTCGAACGCGTGCCTGGGGGTGTTGAACGGGCTGATCGACATTGCCAATCGCATCGAGCTGGGACAAGTGTCGGCCGGCATGGTGGTCTCGTGCGAGTCGTCGCGAGAGATCATCGAAGTGGCCATTCAGCGGATGCGGGCCGAGCCCTCGATGCAGGTGTTTGCCGAATCGGTGGCCACGCTTACCGGCGGGTCGGGCGCGGCGGCCGTGTTGCTGACCAGCCGGCGAGGCGGCGCGTCGAACGGGCGAAGGCTCGTGGGCGCCGTATCGCAGGCCGCGCCGGAACATCATCGACTTTGCCGGTGGGGCGTGACGCTTTCGCCGCTGGAACACGCCAAACTGATTTTGCAGCCCGATCGCATGATCAAGGCGCTCGATCAGTTGCTGGCTCCGGAAACCATTCCGGCAGCGATCAAGGAATTGATGACCAGCGAAAAGCTGCCGGCGGCCGTGGCGCGAATGTTGCCTTCGGAGAAACTGCCCGCCGCACTCACTCAGTTCATGTCGACCGACTCGGTGGCCGTGCTGAAGCACGGTGTGGAA
Source organism: Planctomycetaceae bacterium (assembly GCA_015493185.1). Lineage (GTDB taxonomy): Bacteria > Planctomycetota > Planctomycetia > Pirellulales > JAEUIK01 > WGDQ01. The sequence goes on along the minus strand of WGDQ01000079.1, from coordinate 2,249 downwards.
CTGGGCGTGCGCACGTGGGGTGCTTTTCTGAAAAAGCTGGGATGGGCCCGGGACGAAATCGACAAGGTGATTTGCCATCAGGTGGGCAGCGGACATCAGGACGCCATTCTCTCGCAACTCGGCATTCCGCCGGAAAAAGAGTATTCGACGTACAAATATCTGGGCAACATGGGCACGGTTTCGTTGCCGCTCACGGCCGCTCTGGCCGATCAACGGCGATTTTTGCAACCGGGCGATCGAGTCGGCTTTCTCGGAATCGGCAGCGGCCTGAACTGCCTGATGGTGGGCTGGGAATGGTAGCGGCGATGCCGACGGAGAAAAACGGGTAGGCTTCGCGCGTTCGATCGTTCGACCGTTCATCGCGTTCCGCATCGCTGACGTTTTTTTCTTTCTTCCGCGCTGCGGCCTTGGATCACGGATTTTTGCGCGACGTTTTTTTGCGCGACGGCTCGTCTGGTTGGATTTCTCTAGGCCACTTCTTTCTGCCCTCTACCTTCTGCGCACGGTCCCCTTTTTTTGCGGGCTGCTCGACGCCGGATCTTCCGCGCGATCGCAGGATCTTCTGCGCGATTATCGAGCGGGCGGTAATCTGCCGATCATCGAGCGCCCCGTTGGGGGAGCTGAACCGCGCCGGGTTGTACGGGTATTGGCAGCCAGGATCCCCCGAATTGGCCCCCTTTCGCGGAAGATGGTGGGCGGCTGAGAGCGCGCGATAGTTGCCGGGCGAATGCCGCAACCGTCTCTGGGATGGCTCGCCATGCTGTGGCGACAGCGCGCTCGTTTTTCAACCTATAGTTGGTCTAGCCAGCCCCGTGCCAGCCAAGATCGGCACAAGCCGATTTTTTGGGAAGAAAACTTTGGTCCAAGTCGACTGCCGTATCGGCCTTGCACAGTCGGAACGCACGGTTTTGTTCCACTCCGGCACGTGCCTTGTCGGCACGTTCGGCGGACAACCACGTATCCGGCTCGCCACAGGCAACCGACCCGTAGTCTGATGGCCTGATGGCGTGTGTGTCGAAGGTAAGGCCGTTGCGCTCGGTCGCCATAACTATGGTGATGGTGGCCGACGGCCAGCTTCCGATAGATGCGAGCGGAATATGTGGATCGAACCACGCACGCGATGATGCAACGCACGGCGTGCCCGGCTTCTCCGGATGGGCTGGGCGGCGGTGGATGGTTCTGATTCATTTTTTCGCGTGCGCGTCGATGGGGGCTGATTGGTGCTTGTTCGCATTGCCTGGGTGCGATGCGGAGGACCGGCAAGCAAGCGGCAGACGAGCAAGTGGTGCCGCAGTGGCGGCGGAAAGAATGCCCGGTGAGCCGAAACGAACAGGCCGACATGAACTCGATCGATTTCCGCAATGCGCTGGATAGCTGTGTGGATCGGCTGCTGATCGTCGATTCGAGCGGCACGATCCAATTCGCGAATCGGGCGTTTCTCAACGAGCCGTTTTGCGAGTCATCCTGCGTAGTGGGCATGAGCCTGGCCGATGTGTATGGGAAAAATCTGCCGGTCAATGTGTGGCGTGATCTCTGGGAATGCCTTTCGTTCGGCTCGATGTGCAGTCGTCGCGTGACGCTCGAAGTGCCGCTTCCCGGCGTACCCAAAACGGTACAGCTACCGATCTTGAATCAAGCGGTGCCGCCGACGAGTCGTCAGGTGATTGTGGAACTGACGGCCTCGCCGCTTCGTCGGGAAGATGGACGAATCTCCGGAGCGATTGTCACGCATCGCGACATTACCGACGACATGCAGCGCGAGCGGCGTTTTCGTTGGGAGCGCGACCACGCCTTGGTGCGGGCGGCCATTTCCCGATTGCTCCAAGAGCAACGCCCGCTGGAAGATCGCCTACGCGACTCGCTGCGGAGGCTGATCCGGCTCGAACAGCTCGACGTGGAAGACAAGAGCGGCATCTTCTTGATCGACGCGAACCGCGAGCGCCTGCAACTGCTGGTAACCGTCGGAGAGTTTTCGAAAGAGTTTCTCGATCTGGAACGCGAGATTCCCATGGGCTACTGCCTGTGCGGTCGGGCGGCCGCTTCAGGACAACTGCTCGTATCGGACGATTGCTTTTGCGATCCTCGCCACGAGCGGCAGTTGCCCGGCATGACGCCGCACGGGCACTACATCGTGCCGCTGCTGCACGGCAACGTTCCTTTGGGCGTGATGTTTCTTTACACCCAGCCGTATCCGTCGCGCGACGAGGGGCGGTTGGGAGTATTGCGATCGATCGGCGAAATGATGGGCC
>WGDQ01000078.1 GCA_015493185.1 Planctomycetaceae bacterium | reverse complement strand
GCCATGCGGACCGTCATGTTGGCTTTTACGGAGCTGATCGTCGTGGCAGCCGTTCCGGCAATTGCCGAACAGTCGTCGCCCGTGGGACGTCGGGTCGAAAACTTCGTGCTGAAAGACTACCGGGGCAAGACGTATTCGCTGTGCGACTTTCAAGACGCCAAGCTGGTGGTGCTCGCTGTGTTGGGCACCGAGTGTCCGCTGGCGAAGCTCTACGGCCCACGACTTGCTGAATTGGCCGACCAGTACGCTTCGCGCGGCGTGGCATTCATCGGGCTGGCGCCCAATCGTCAAGACTCAGTTACCGAACTGGCTGCCTATTGCCGCACGGCGGGCATCGACTTTCCGGTATTGAAAGACTTGGGCAACCATGTGGCCGACGCGATCGGCGCCAAACGAACGCCCGAGGTGTTTGTGCTCGACGCGGACCGTGTGGTGCGTTACCACGGCCGGGTCGACGATCAGTATGGTTACCAGTCGGGCGTGGGCTACCAGCAGCCGGCGCCGAGCCGTCACGATCTGCGCGAGGCGCTCGATGAGCTGCTGGCGGGCAAACCGGTGAGCGTGCCGCAAACGCGGGCTTTGGGTTGCCTGATCGGTCGCGTTCGTGATCCGGACCCCTCGGCCAAGGTGACATATTCGAATCAGATTGCGAGGCTATTCCAACGCCGCTGTGTCGAATGCCACCGCGAAGGGCAAATCGCCCCCTTCGCACTAACCGACTACGACGAAGTGGTCGGCTGGGCCGACATGATTGCCGAGGTGGTGCGTGAGCAACGCATGCCGCCGTGGCACGCCAACCCCAAGTACGGCGAGTTTTCCAACGATACGAGCCTGACGGAAGAAGAAAAGCAGTTGATCTACGATTGGGTGGCCGCCGGCGCACCGGAGGGCGATCCGGCCCAATTGCCCGAGCCGCGGCAATTTGTCGAAGGGTGGATGATGCCCTACAAGCCCGACATGGTCATCCACATGGCCGACGAACCCTTTGACGTGCCGGCCGATGGCGTGGTCGATTACCAATACTTCGTCGTCGATCCTGGCTTCACCGAAGACAAATGGGTGAAAGTGGCCGAATGCATGCCCGACAATCGGGCCGTCGTGCATCACATTATTGTTTTCATCCGGGCGCCCGATATCCCAAACCGTTCGCAGGCGACGCACGACGAGCGGGCATTTACATTCTTGAGCGGTTTTGCTCCCGGCACGCGTCCGGTGGTGCTACCCGACGGAATGGCGCGGAAGATACCCGCCGGCTCGAAGCTTGTGTTTCAGATGCACTACACGCCGATCGGCTCGCCACAGCGAGACCGCAGCAGCGTGGGGCTGAAATTTGTCGACGATCCCTCGACGATCCGCTATCAGGTGGCCACGGCCGCTGCGGCCAATCATCGGTTCGAAATTCCGGCCGGTGCTCCCGATCATCTTGTGACGGCCAGCTACGTTTTTCCTCGCGAAACGCTGCTGCTGTCGCTTTTCCCGCACATGCACTTGCGGGGCAAGGCATTTCGCTACGAAGCGATTTATCCGGACGGTCGCCGCGAGGTATTGCTCGACGTGCCGCGATACGATTTCAACTGGCAAAACAGCTTCATCTTCGCTGAAGCGAAAAAGATGCCCAAGGGCACGAAGCTTTACTGCGAAGCCCGTTACGACAACTCGGCGGACAACCTGGCCAATCCCGACCCCACCATCCCGGTACGATGGGGCGATCAGACCTGGGAAGAGATGATGATCGGCTGGTATGATTTCGCCATGCCGGTGAACCAGGTGAAAAAGCTGTTGCACCACGACAAGCAGGCCAGCCGGCAGCGGCCCTCGGGTCAGGCCGGTCAGTAGTCGCAGCAGTCATCCGGCTGGTAGAAGTGGAAGTCGGCTCAAAAAGCGCTCCTCCAGAACGCTTTGAGCGGCGATCTCTCCGCGCTCGTGCGGCCCGAGTGTGGCTGCCGAGGTGTTTTGAAGCCAGCTTCAGCATGCCCGTAGGACAGACGTTGCTCTAGTGTGGGGATTGCCTGTGTTGCCACACCGATGCCCGCTTCAGGCCGCTTCGTGGTTCTTCGCGTGGGCGCTGATCGTTGCGATTGCGTGGGGGTCGGCAACCGCGGTGGAAGCGGAAGACTGGCCTTGTTGGCGGGGTGCTCGCGGCAACGGAACATGGCACGGCCCACCGCTGCCGGACCGCTGGCCTGAAGAAGGCCCGAACGTGCGTTGGCGGCGTCCCATCGGGGGTGGCTATGCCGGCGTGGCGGTTGTTGGGCAGCGTGTTTACACGATGGACCGCCGCGTGGACGAGGCATCAGAGCGCGAGGAAGAGCGCGTCGTCTGCTTCGACCTCGACGACGGGCATCTCGTATGGCAGTACGCCTATCCGGTCCGCTACGGCGATCTCGCTTACGGAAATGGGCCACGGGCCATGCCAACGGTGTACGACGGCCGGGTTTACACGGTGGGCGCCGTGGGTCATGTGCACTGCCTGGATGCTGAAACAGGCCGGCCCATCTGGTCAAAAGATTTCGTGGCCGATCATCAGGCCGAGCTGCCCGAATGGGGTTTGGCGGCTTCGCCGGTCGTGCGCGACAGGTTGGTTTTGCTTCACGTGGGCGTGCCTGGCGGCTGCCTTTTGGCGCTCGATCGGCGAACCGGGCAGGAAGTGTGGCGCTGCGGCGACGATCCGGCCGGCTACGCGACGCCGATCGTGGTGCGACACGCGGGATGGGAGGCCCTTGTGTGCTGGTCGCCACAGCACGTGTTGGCCGTCGCGCCGGAAGATGGCCGGCTGCTCTGGAGCATTCCGTACAAGGTGACTTACGGCGTTTCGATCGCCACGCCGATCGTGCATCGCGGCATTCTTTTCGTAACCGGCTACTGGGAAGGGACCAAAGCCATTCGGCTGGGCGCTACGCGCGAGGCGGCAGATTTGATTTGGGAAAACAACCGCTATTTGCGGGGGCTCATGTCGCAGCCACTCTATCGCGATGGCTACGTGTATTGCCTTGACAAAACGCATGGGCTTGTTTGTTTCGAGATCGAAACAGGTCGCAAGCGATGGGAAGACCGGCATCGCATGACACCGCGCGGACGCAATCCGCAGGCCACCATGGTTTGGACCGGTCACGACGACCATGTGCTGGTGCTCAACAGCGAAGGCGAGTTGATCCACGCCCGTTTTCGTCCTGAAGGGTATCTGGAACTGGACCGCGCCAAGCTGCTTGGCCCGACCTGGGCGCATCCGGCCTACGCAGGCCGGTGGGTCGTTGCGCGAAACGACGAGGAGATCGTTTGCGCCTCGCTCACCAACGAGTGACTCGAAGCGCCGTTTCGCCGCCCCGATCGAACAGTGCGGTCCGCCAGAAATAAGCCTGCATAGGCAACAAGAAGGAACGAGTAAACGCTGGCACAGCGCTCATCGCGAGTGGCAGAGCATCACGCGCGCCGGTGACACGCACCGGCAGCAAACGCCCCGCCGCAAGGTTCTTTGTTTTTGAGCACGATTGCGCTATGTCTGGGGGGTAACGGGCATCGGCAGCAAGCACGCCGCCACGAGGGGCCGAACCCGGAGTTTGTTCAGCACCGGGGTTCGTTCCGAAGAAATCACGTTCCGAAAGAAGTTGGCCGTTTATCAACCGAATAGCGTCCGCAGGGGGGCCGCTTTGTTGTATCCGCGAGGCCAAAACGATGCTGACGGCTGCGGGCCGGCGCGGGATTCATCAAATGCGAGATTCATCAAAGACGTGTCAAAGCGGTGTCAGAACCACCAAAGGGGGTCGTGTTCTCGGCGACTGGCCCATACCTGGAGTTCGGCAAACTGTTCGGACAAGACATCGGCCAATTGCTCGAGTGCAAACCGTTCGGAGCTGTAGTGCCCCGGAAGAATGAGCGCCACCCCGTGGGCAGCCGCTTCCACGCAGGTGTGCCAACGGGTTTCGCCCAGCAACATCCCGTCGCACGCGTGTTGTCGGGCCGCCTCAAGCAGCTCGCCGGCGCTGCCACAGCCGATGGCAAGCCGTTCCACAGGCTGGTCGCGATGCCCGACGAGTTGCAACTGCTCGACGCGCAACAGCGATTTCACGCGTTCGGCCAACGAGGCCAAAGGCAGTGCCGGCTCGAACCGCCCCCAACGGCCCGTGCCCGGTTCCGCTGCATCGGCATCGTGCGGCAAAAGGGGCGCAATCTGCAAAAGGCCCAGCCCCTCGGCCAACCGCTGATTGATGCCCTGCCGGGCCGAATCGAAAGCGGTGTGCGGGCTGTAGACAGCGATGCCGGCACGGATCAATTTCCACAGCAGCCTGCCGGGCACGGTTTCGGTCGTAATTCGCCGCAGCGGCCGGAACGGTAGCGGATGGTGGCTTACAAGCAAATCGGCGCCCTCGCTCACGGCCTCGTCAACCGAATCGTCGGTCACGGTCAGGCAGGTCATCACGCGCCGCACCGGCTGTGTCGGATCGCCGACAAGCAGGCCCACGTTATCCCACTCTTCGGCCAACTCGGTGGGGGCGAACGTTTCGAGAAAGGCAACGATGTCGTCAACCGTACACACGGTCGCATCCACTTCGTGCAAATAGAAGAAGGAAGACGGTAGGAAAATACAAACCACAGAAGGGTTGGGCCGCTACGCCACAGCGCCAGCAACGCGTCGCTGGTGGCAATGAGCGCCGACAATGGATGGTTTTGCGTTTGGTCGGCCTCCCGCGGCCGTTATACTGCGCGGCAAGCAACTTGGCGAGAGTGTGGCCCCCGGGCGGCGCTCGAGCGCGGGAGCAACGGCTCGTCGGAAGACGATCGGGTACGGTCGGGTGATCGGCGCACCGTCGGCTTTTCGATTTTTTCAAAAGGAGCGGGTTTCAGATGAACAGCGATACCCCCTCGCCCG
>WGDQ01000077.1 GCA_015493185.1 Planctomycetaceae bacterium | reverse complement strand
GCACTGTCGTATGAAACCAAACGAGTTACGTCGAATGGCCGGCGAGCAGTTGGGCGCGGGCTTGATTGCGGGGGATGGTCAATAGCTTGTGAGGTTTCGGTCTGCGTTTGATCGCGCGCGGTTCCACACGATCGGGGCGATGGCCCACGCGATGTTTCAACAGGCCGCGCAGATGAATTGTAATCAGGAGGGGGAAAAGGTGTCAGGAACCGTTTACATACTCAATCACCCCTTACTGCCCTTTTCGATGCACTGGCCGGGTGCCACTGGTGGCTTGTCCCAATCCTGTTCGGCACGATTGTTGCCATTGCGCGAATCGGAGACAACGGGAGGCCACACTTCGGAGGGATTTCGATCGACGCCGGGACGGCGAAGCGGCGCGGCGGTTGGGTTGGCGGACATCCGCGCAGCGTCAAGCGGCTCGGCACCCTCTAAACGAACCGGGAGCGAACGGCGTTACTTGCAAATTTTTTCGTGCGGCGGCAGTCGGTTCAAATGGGCCAGCAGTTCGGCTTCATCGGCCAGGCCCATGAAGTAATAGCAGAGCATTTCGTAGGTTCGCAGCGTCGGCTTCTTGCCGGTCGTCAGGCTGATCAGCAGGCAGGCGATGATTGCACAGTACGATTGAATCTCGATTCCATTGGGATGCTGGCTCAACAAATGCCGGCAGCCGAGTACATGTTTCAAAAACCGGAAGAACAGCTCGATCATCCAGCGGCAACGGTAAATCAGCGCGATCACTTCGGCCGGCACGTCCAGCAAATTCGTCGCCAGCACGAGGTCTTTGGTGGCGGCGGTCCGTTTGCGTCCGCCCCGCTTAGGATGCACCTCAACCTTCACAACGATCCGCCGCACCCGATGATCGGGATGCTCGATCCGCTTCGATTTCGGCGAACCGAGCCGACCGACGGCGTCTTCCAGCACACCGGCTGCCCGCGCATCTTCGGAGAGTTCGCGAACTTCGTCGGCCGCAAAGTGATGGTCGTTTCGAATGCGGCAGACGTAACTGCTGCCGGCGGCGACGATGTTGTTGAACAGCGAGAAGTCCTCGTAGCCGCGGTCGGTGACGTAGCAGCGATCTGCTTCGAGTTGTCGGCGGAGCACCTGTTTTTCGTTGGCCGGCCCTTTGCCGGTGGCGTCGGTGACCGCCATTTTGACCGGCACGCCTTTGAGAATCTCGAAGTGCGTATGCAGCTTCCAGCCCTTATCATTGCGCGTGGCGAAACAGGCTTGCGTAATCTGCGGCAGCGTCTTGAGCAGACTGCCATCGACGGCCGTCAGCGTGTGGGCGAAGTCTTTCAAACGCGGATCGCGCTCGGCCTGAAGCGGCGCACGGTCGATCAGTTCGCCAACGATTTCCCGCAGCAGTTCGGGGTCGAATACGCTGGCCGCTTCCGAGAGCGACCCCAACGAGGCGCGAGAGCAACCGAGTTTTCTCTGCACTTTTTTCAACGTGCTGGCCTGCACCAGCGCCCGCGTCGAGGAGACGATGGGGTTGAACAGGTACAGCAGAATCAGCGAGCAATACTGATCGAAAAACAGCGTGCGATTGCCCGCCTTGTCGCGTTCACAGCCGACCGGCCGCAAGCGTTCCAGCAGCGACGAAATCCGGCCGAGGTATTTCAACCCGGTCAGTTCCCGTTCCCGAATCGGCTCCCGCCTCTTTGCGGCCATCCCGGCGTCTCCCTGTCATTTCGGCAGTTTTGTCTACTGCCAAAACCATGGCGCAAATTCCGTGCCGAACAGGATTGGGCTTGTCCCCGCACGGGTCTTCTGGTGCAGTGCTGCTCTCATGGGCCGCTGGCCGGAGGAAGCAGTGCTCCTTCCGCATCGATTCGAGCAAACCAGCGGCCGATGGCTGCGCGGCGCTGCGCGGCCGAACGCATCGGGTGGTAGTCGTATCTCGCACCGGTTAATCCACTGACGTGGTAAAAGGCCAATTGACGCACTGCCAGACTGTTATGATCGAGCCAGGTGACCAACTGGAGCGACGTTGCCCGATTCATCGCGTCCGTTTCGCTGTATCCCCACAAAAGCCGCTCCAAGATGATAGCCTCCTCCGGCGGGAATCGATTCTGCAGCGCCTTTTGCAGCAATTCACCATTCTTTTCGTTCAATGGCAACCAATTCCGCAACCCGTCAATCGCCGCCAGTCGCGACTCTTCATGAGGCGACGCCAGTCCTTCGGTGACTGCGGAGGAGTCGCCTGCCAACGCGAGACATTTCACGGCCAACTCGGAGATGTAGGGTCGACTTTCCTT
>WGDQ01000076.1 GCA_015493185.1 Planctomycetaceae bacterium | reverse complement strand
GGTATAGATACCCTCTTCGAAATAACCGACTTACGACACCACCCATATGAAGGAGTCGCTGTATTCCACCCCGTGGCACGTCCTGATCCGCCCAGACCAATCACCACAAAGGCCATCTAATTCGCTTTATTTGATAGCGCAAAACGCTCCCTGGAAAGCGGAAAAGACGGCCTCAAACCCTCTCGCCCAGAGCGTTTCCTAAGATCGTTCGCGCGAGGTTCGCATTCGTGCGCCGTTCGTGCCCACCCGGTGGATGATCTGCAAGGCCGCTGCAAGACGGAGTCGAAACACTGGAAAACCGCATATCTGCGCACAAATAAGGGCCGCACTGCCTCAAGTCAGACAGTGCGACCCTTGTGTTTTTGCGGGACATTCCCGCATTCATCGGCACTCCGGCGTTTCGCCCCACCGGAATGCTATTCGTTTCAGCGAAAATGGGCCGGCAGGCCGGTTACGGCATGTCCGTTTCTTCCTCGCCCGGCTCAACATCCGCGGCCGTATCCTGGAGGAAGGTATACACGAACCAGTCCATGTCACCTTCACCGTACAGTTCGTCCGCAGCCCCGTCGTCGAACAATGTGACGCCAGGCTGCAAGAAGAAATTGCCGTTGAGCCTAGGCCCGGTGCCGGTGCCTTTGATATTGTCCACGCGTGTTGCGTAGTCACGGCTCGATAGCCACTCATTGCGAATCTTCGTCAAGCCGGTGAGCAAGTCGCCCGCGGCGCCGAAGTCGACCCGCCCGGAAATCAGCAGGTCATCGCCATCGCCACCGAGGATCGAATCGCTACCGAAGTTGCCGTAGAAAAAGTCGCGACCGGTGCCACCGAGCATCGTATCGTTGCCATCGGGAAAGCCCGTGGTGCCGAAGAACATATCGTTGCCAGGGCCACCGTCGATCAAATCGTTGTTCAGGCCGCCCGAGAGCACGTCGTCGCCATTGGCCCCGTACATTTCCACAGGCAGGTTGACGAAGTCGGTCGCCATGATGTCCGCGTTACCGAGACCGAACAATATGATCTTGTCGACGTTGGAAACGTTGTCGATCTGATTGATGAAGAAGAACCCATAAACGGCCGTGAACAACACCACGTTGTTCGCGCCCAAGCCGGGCAGTACGAAGACGGCATCCAACCCATCGGTTCCGCCCCAATACAGATTGTTTTGGCTCGGATTATTCGGATCGGCCTCGACCAGGAACATCGTGACGTCAACGGTCGTGGTGCCGGCCATGCCGGCGTCGCCGTCCTTATCCAGTGCGGTCACACTTACGGTGTTCGTGGCCGTCGTGTTGTAACTATGCTGCACCTGCGTGCCGCTCGGTCCGACAACGGTTTCGTCGATCACCGAGTCGCCATCCCAGTCGATCTGGAAGGTGAAGTTCGCGGCCTGATCCACCGCCGAAGGATCTGTGGCGGTCAACGTGTAGGTGCGCACCAAGCCGGGAACGGCCGTAGCCGGGCCACTGATGGCAGCATCCGGACCAACGTTGTTGACCGTGAGAGTCGACGGGGCCGAATCGGTCACGCCCCCATCGTCGTCGGCCACGCGAACCCGAAGGTTGCTGATCACCACCGTGCCGTCGTCGATCCCCAAGGCATTGAGCTGCGCCCAAGTCAGCGTGGGGTTTTGGCCGGTCGCATCGCCGAAAATGCCATCGCCGTTGACGTCCCAGCTAAACGTTAGCGGATCGTTCGCGCCAGCCGGATCCGAAGCAGTGGCGCTCAGCGCGAGCGAGTCGCCCTCGTTAATCACATAAGGGCCACCCGCATCGGCTGTCGGCGGCAGGTTGTTGACGGTGATCTGGATGGTTTCGAAATCGGACAAGAAGCCGGCCCCGTCGTCGACCACCGCCACGGTCACACTGAAGGGCGTGGGCGAATCGTCATCCGGGGTCCAGTCGATCTGCCCCGTACCTGCCATGGGGTCGATGGTGGTGACGGTCATCCCGGGCGGCACGTTCAGGCCCGCTTGGAAGTTGCCGTTTCCGTCAATTCCACCCAGCACGAACGTGAGGCTGTCGCCGTTGGGATCACTGGCGGTAATAGGCAACTGGAAGAGCGTACCCTCCGAGGCAGTTTGATTGCCGATCGGATCAAGCACCGGCGGGTCGTTCACCGGCGTGAGCAGGAAGGCTTCCAAGTCGCCATTAGGATTCGTGCCGTAGCCCACGATTCGTCCAGCATCGTCGATGTCGCGGGCTTGCAACAGTGTCCACCCGGCACCGCTGGCATTGAGCGTGTCGTTCAGGTTCACCGTGCCACGCAACGGCGAGAAGAGCCACGCGTTGAGCTCATCACCATTCGGGTTGCCCACCGTGTTGCCACTTCCGACGATGGCGCCCAGCTCATTCATGCCGAAGGGACGGTTCACGGCGGCCGGCATTCCATCGATGATGACCGGCGGCAGCGGTGCCATCACAGGATTGGCATCTGCACTGTTGTAGGCGAAGGCGAGAATCACCGTTTGTCCGGTCGGATTGCCGTTGCCGTCGAGCACGTCGGTCAGGCTCCGGCCGACGACAAGCCCAGCCTCGTTGATTTGGGCGGCTTCGGCAAAAGCGGGTTGTCCCGTCACAGGCAGCGCACCGATGTCCTGCATCCCATTCGTGCTGTCCCAAATGAACGCATTCTGGCCATTTGCGACACCGCTACCACCGACGACCTTTCCAGCATTATTCACATCCAGTGCAAAGCTGAAATCGGCACCGCCAGGCAGATCCCCCAAATCGGTCATGCCCGAGGTCTGCTCCCAAACAAAGCCACGCAGGCCCGTGCTGGCAGCGCTGCTGCCCACAACCTGCGTCAGGCTCATGCCAGTCGCCTCGCTGAAGTCGTCACCGCCCGGCAAGTCGCCAAGATCGGTAAGCGAGCCGTCGAGAGGGCTATACAGGAAGGCACGATCACCGGTTACAGGTGGCTGACCAAACTGGCTCGTTCCGCTCCGACCAGCGATAAAACCCAGCGCGTTGATGTCGTTGGCTTTGCTGTTGGTATCGCCAGGCAGCAGCCCCAGCGACGTCGGCCCGGCAACGGTGCCGTTGCTATCAACCGCCCATATGGCCGCTTCCTCGGTTGCATCCCCCGACAGCGTGCTGGCACCAACGATCTGCAATTCGAAGATCGGATTTCCCTGGCTACCACCTACCAGCACAATGCTCGATCCCAGCGCCACACTGGCGGTGCCACCTAGGGTGCCGAGCGGAGTCAGCTCGTAGGTCAGTGCCAAGAGCCGGCGGTCTTCGAGTGGATCCATGACCAAGCTGCGCCGGCAGCAGGTGGTCGAAAGGCGGTTGAACCGTTTTTTTCTGCTTCGCTGCGTTTTCTTACCCCGAAAACCCTCAATCCAAGAACCAATCATCGAATGCGACATGGGCACGGCCTCTGGTTTTCCTTTTTTAGTATTTCCGTAAATCAGATACGACCACACACGAATCTATTTACGGCCCAACCCCTTCTCACCATTTTTCCGCCATCCGGCCAATTGTCCGGTGTCCGACCAGCCAGACAAACAGAACGGCAGTTCTATTTGACATCTCCGGTGCAAGCCGGTCAATCGGTATACCTTCGCTAGTGCGCGAAAGTTCCGCATTCCCTGAAAACCTCAGAGGTTTCCAAAGGAAGGCGACCCTGTCCCATCACACACGACTGCCAGCAAGCCGCGTGGCCCACCTTAAAACGCCGCGGGCAGTCAAAAACCACCGCCCGTGCGCATTCGATGGGAAAAAATCATTGCAGGTCGAATGCGTCTGGCACTGGCCACGGTTCGATCAACAGGAACCGGTGTGGACCGATTTCCCTGTGACATCGAGGCCCGAGGACGCCAAACCGCATTGTCGGAGTGCCCGGCTGTGCTTGGGAATAGGCAACGCCAACGATCCAAATGGGCCGAAAAAAGCAAGAACAATTGCTTCTTCGCCCGGTTGACATCGCGACTACTCGCCAGCCACGCTGCCCCCGCACACCTGGTTCTGGTCGCAACGCAACACAGGGTCCGCTCAAAATATTCCGCACGCACGAGAGGCCAACTTCCCGTTTTCAACGCACGGTCGGCCTCTGGCGAGCGATTACAAAACCCTCAAGCTGCGTTTGCCAGCTCATCATTGGGAGAACAACCCGTCGCTGTTCACGTCGATCGACCCCCGTCGTGTACCGAGCTGCTAGCCCCCAGCCCGAACCAAGCGACCTTGAAAAAGACATGGTACATGCACCACCCCACCTAAGATAACTAGCCTCTGCAATTGTTGCAACAATTTCATTGGAAACAGCCGGCCTAATCCCAACACAGCGCTGCGGTCCCTTCTCGCGCCGATCAGCGCGACGCCACAACAAACTGAGCGATTTCACACATCGGCTCACGCACAACCGCATGCCACGACTCACGACGCAGATCTGAATCGCTCTGATGCGCAACCAAGTACGGCATGCGCAAACCAACTAACTGGTGGGCTCACAGGCCTGCCCACCATCAGGCACTACCGCGTCGTGCGGTGAATCGCCTTTGCAGGCATCTGGATCCCCAATGGCAAGCCATCGCGCGTGGGCCTGCATTTCTCTTTTCGCAATCAGACTGGCGCACCTGTCGATCCACAAGAGATCGAGGGCATTGCACAAAGAGAACAAAAGAGCAAAGAGAAGACGCTCGGCCGCTACGATCTACGATATTGCCGCGTTGTGCGGTCACAGCGCGTGACGAAATTCACATGGTGGCGGATTTTTTTCGATTGGGCTGGCCGGGGCAGTTCGGGCAAATCTGCTTGCCTGGCCATTACGGCCCGATATCGTGGCGAACTTCGTCGATCTGGAAGTCGGGCGCCAGATCCTCAAAGAAGTTGTAGAGGAACCAATCCAGGTCGCCACCGCCCAACAGTGTGTCGACTGCGTCGTCATCTACCACGGTGGTGCCGGGTTCGAGGAAATAATTGCCGTTCTTCCGAGGCCCTGTGCCGTTGCCAGTGAGATTCAAAACGCGGGTGACAAAGTCTCGCGACGAAACCCACTCGGCCTGAATCTTGATTAGCGCCGCCACGTTGTCGTCGAAATCGAGCTTGCCGGCAATCAGCAAGTCTTCACCGTCGCCACCATCGAGGCTGTCGGCGCCGAGATGGCCATAGAGCACGTCTCTTCCAGCACCGCCAAGCAGCGTGTCGTCGCCGTCGGTCGAAAACCTCGTGGTGCCAAAGAGCAGATCGTCGCCGCCTCGTCCGTCGAGAAAATCACTCGCACGACCACCCACCAATACATCCGGCCCTTCGCCGCCGACAAATGTGACGGGCAACTGTAGGAACTCGGCCACGATGATGTTGATGTCGTCCAATCCGTAAGCCAAGATGCGGCCGTCAACGCCCTCGAACGAATCGACCGTATTAACGAAAATACCGTCGAGCACGGGCGTGAACACGAAAATACGGCCGCTGCTATTGGGCAGGAAAAACACGGCATCGAAGCTGTTGGTTCCGCCCCACGCCAGATTGGTGATCGACGGGTTGTTCTCGTCGGGCTGTAGCGCAAAACGCGTGATGTCGATGGGCAGTGTTTCCACGCTGCTGACAAGCCCATCTTTGTCCCTCACCTGGAATCGCACGTTGTACGAACCAAGATCAGTGAATTCGTGCTCGATGGCCGTGCCGCTTGCAGCCGCAACCGTTTCGTCGAAGACCCCGTCGCCATCCCAATCCACGTCGAACATGAAGCCCGCGGCCATATCGTCCGGCGCGTCGGTTACCGTGGGCACAAACGCGCGTGGCTGACCCGGCACCCCGGTGGTTGGTCCCGTTATGCTGAACGTGGGCGCAACGCCGGTAACGTCGATCTGCACCGTCACCGAATCGCTCAACATTGCCGTACTGTCGTCGGTCGCAACAATCTCAACCAAAAACGGCGACCCGGCTTCGTCGCTCGGTGTCCACTGAAACAGGCCGGTCACCGGATCGATCGTCGCTCCGCTTGGCGCACCACTGCCCAGGCTGAACGTTATCTGATCGCCCGGGTTCGGGTCGCTTGCCGTCACGGTAAAACTGAGCGGCTGCCCTTCGGCCACGGTTTGGTTGTTGATTGGATCGATTTCGGGGGGCTGGAACGTGCTGTTGATAAAGGTCGTTTTGGGCACCGGCAAAAAGTCGGCCCGGTTTTCGACGCCACCACTTACCAGAAACGGCTGAATGCCACGTTTCTGGGCAAGCAATACCTGCTCGCCCGTTACGCCCGTTGGTTGTCCTTCAAAAAGCACGCGGCCCAACAGGGCGTATTCATTCACCCCCACGTTTGGCAAATTCGTGGTACCGCCAAAGTTACGAATCCAACCGCTATTGTTGTTGAACGTGCCGGTGATCGAATCGTCGAAAATCACGCCGTGGAAAAGGCCGGACACCTGCGCGAACGTGGGATCGAACTTGAATTCCACATTGCCCTGCGTGATGCCGGTACCACCGGTCGAGCGCACCCAGAACTCGACCCAGAACTGAGAATCGCTGATCGTCGTAAGCCCGGTGGGCAAGGTGGTCACGCGCTGCTGCACCGTGGGCGAGCTGACAATAACCGGCACCACCTCGATCGGTGCTTCAGCCGGGTCGAAATCGCGGAAGAGAAACTCGTAAAATACTGGGATGTCTTGTGCCAGGAAGCGGTGGTCGCGGTTCTCGCGAATGTAAAGTTCGTATTCATAGTCGGCGGGCGTCAGCCCTGCCTGATTGGCCGCGTCGTACACCGCTTCGTACATATTGACCATGCGAAGCGGCCGCGAGGGCCCCTGAGCATTGGCCGGAGCCGAAATGTCGGTGAGGTCGGTGTCCTGGTCGCCGATCCAGAACATCAGCCGGCTTGAAAGAAACCCGTTCACGTCGAACGATTCGCCATCGGGCAACGGCCGCAACACGCTTTCGCCGGTACCATACGGGAACGCGGCCGAATCGTCCGGGAACGTGTGACGATCGGAGCTGGCGATCACCGCTGCGGCAACGCGATCAGGATGCAGATAGTTGAACGCCTCGACAAAGTGCGCTCCTCGCGAAAAGCCGAACATATACAATTGGCTCGCATCGCCGAGCCCGGTCGATGTGATGTCGTTCAACACGTCGAACAGCGCTTGATCGGCCGTCAGGTTGTCGATCGTGTCGAAGGCCAACTCGCCATAGTCTTCGTACGGACCGTCGACCGCGAAAAACGGAGCCACCACGATCAGGCTATCGACGCCATTGGCCGGATTGGCCACGTATTGCTGCCACAACGTGGTGTGCGGCAAAATCTCGCGAAACGCCCCATGCACCGAAACCAGAATCGGCGTATTCGCATCGACGTTGCCAAACAAACCCACGCGGTAGAGCATGTTTGGGTTGGTCGTGACATCCAGCCGATGAAACACGTTGCGCAGCAGATTGGCATCGAAATATTGCGGCGAGTCGGCAATCTTGATTTCGTCGATCGCCCAGCCCCGGTTGGGAAACGACAGCCGATCGTACTGCGACCACTTGATCATGAAGTTCGACGTGAACGTCAGGTTCGTGCCGAACTGATTGTTGATGCGGGTGAGATTGTCGGCCAGGTCATACTCGTGAAGCTGCCACAAACCATCGCCAATACGGTTGATGTCCAGGCCACGAACATCTTCCAGCTTGTACCACGTGACGCCGTCAACGCTGATCGAGAGGCCGTCGCCCAGCGCCTCGGGCGGTCGGGCAGGATCGCCCGTCACCACGTACATGTCGCCCAAGAAGTCGTCTTGATCGTTCTTCAGCGTGCCAAGCTGCCCCTCGAGCTGATAGAACGTCAGGATCGGCTGCGTTGCACCCGATAGGTCGACCGTAAGAATCGCTTCGTTGAGCTGCTTCTCGGCACTCGGCTGCGACGAGTCGAACATGAGCGACTGCCCGCCGGGATTGACCGAATAGTTGGCATTGATTTCGACGCGGCCCAGGTTCTGCAAATCGGGAATGGTCCAAAAGGCCGGGTCGGGCTGCGTGACGCCCTCGAAACTTTCGGTGAACAGCACTGCCAACAGGCGCCGGTCTTCCAACGCCTCGCATCGCAGGCTTTGCACACCCACTCGCAGTGCCGATGCAGACGATGTGGCAACGTCATCCGCCCCGAACGAGGGCAATCCGAAAAGTCTCTTCGCTCTGTTGCGCCGTTTGTTACCAAGCCGTCGTCGTGAGATGCGCATCTGTTTGCTTCGCTCTTTTCTGAACCGTGCTCGTCCTTACCGCGTTGTGGCTGCAAGCCCCAAGTTCGGCATCGGCCAACGCTGTTGCGAAAAACAGGCGGACCTCGCCTTCGACGCGGTAGACACACTGAGCGGAACGCAAGCCCCTGCGTTGTTTTGTTCGCCCGCGGTCAGTCAACAGCTCATCATCTTTGCAAACAAATCAATCGAACCAACCAACGGCGCTCAGGCGATTGCAAAGCCGTACCACACCGTAAGCGGCCAGTCGTGATTTGTGCGTCTTCAGTTTTGCTGTTTGGTCGATGCCACGACTCGCACGATACGGCATGGCACATGGCCTGATGCGGCAATCGCGCGACGTAACATCTTTCCCGACTGATAAAGTTCTGACCGATAAACCATGCCGTGCCCGGTCGGTTGCCCCTCGCGGCCAGACGACTTCGATATGCACGTGCGATTCCCCATGCCGATCGCTTGGATGGCGAACGGCATGCCGACGATCGCGTCGGTTCCCTCCACCCGCATGGTTGGTCTTTCCGCCAGGCGATCCTTTAGCTTTGCCTATTATGGCGCCACAACGCAAGCGGTAAAAGCATTTTGACCGTCGGAAGACATGCTTGCGAACGTTGTGGGCGTCGCGGTCCAAAGGTCAACTCGTCTTTCTTTTACTATCTCTTTTCGCCCTCATGGGGCCTGCAACCACGTTATCAGCCCAACAGAATCACCCGGAACCAAACCCGTTCAAAATGCCTCGGCGCGCAAAAAGCTATTGGCAACGAGTAGCGCCACCGCCTTCTGAACCGGAAGAAACGCTTGGCGATGGAATTTGTGCCAACAGAGTTGGAAAACCAGAAAGATCAAGAGTCCGGTCGAGGGTACAAGCTGGTTTCCTCTTGGCAAAAGAAGCCGAGAAGCCGCGAAGGAAGAAAAAAGAAGAAAGCGGAAGCCCGATTCCAAGATTTCAGATCTGGAGGGAAGCCCCAGCCAAAACGAAAAATTGCAGAAAACTCCGAACTTCCCTGACACAAGAAACCGGGCAGCAGAGTATTCCCAACGACGCCTTAGTTGCGCCGCGACCGCGCGAAGGGTACGCCCATTGATCCACCAACCGCCTGGGCGACTGGGCACGACCTGTGGCTACGATGAGAAGACCCGCATGGTCACGATCAACGCTCGATGGAATGGCTGGCGGTTGACTGCGGTCGGCGAGGCAAGTGGTTAGCGTGGTTTTCCATTGATGCTCCAACGGCTGGCTGGGCCGCGCACACTGAGAACGAGAATCGAGGACAGGTTCCCTGATTCATTCGTGACGCAATCCCGACCGACGGCTTCGACCTCCATACGGGAGTGCGAGTATTGGGACCATTGGACGGAAGTTTGTTGCAGCCTCCAACGCACGACGTGTTACGATGGATGGTTGCTGCGTCGGCTGAACATTAGCGAACAAAGGGAGTGACCGTTTCACCGAGCCAGAGTGTGCTGTAGCGCACAGCAGGAAATTGGAGCAAACTCCAGACAAACGCTTGAAACGCCCCCCAAAGTGATTATTCTATACGAGTTACGTCGCAAATAAGTCGCTGGCATCATGATGTGTCAACCCTGTCTATGTTGTGGCTGTTGAGGAGGCACGATGGCGGGCCGTCGCTGCGGTATCCGCAAACGATCAAACAACCATAGGGCCGTGTAACAACGCGTTTTTGGAACTACCGCTCGAGTCGCTGGCGGGGGGGTTGAGGATACTCAAGTATCCCCCCGTTTCGACGGTCGAGTTCCTCTGTCGCGCGCCGTGCACTGAAACGGCTAGCCCCTGCATGCTGCTGGGCTTAGTCGTCGTATTTTCGGTGCGCATCTTTCCTTTACTTGCCCGCGCGGCAGTACCGTTGTCGGCAGCCATAACACCGGGACAACGTTTTCACCTGCTGCTGGCGTAGAGTCTGCAAACTCATCTTTTTCTAACACGACGCGTTTACAACTCTCCAGCGAAGCAGCCGCGCCACACGACGACGACACGGGGCACAGATCAGGCCGTCTGTCGTGGCCAATGAAGGAGATCCGCTAGTCGAGATGGAGCAGCACCGGCCGACAACTCCTGACATCAACGCCTTTGAGATCGTTGTTGCTTCCCTCGGTGGGACGTTCGATCCCTCTCTGCCCATTGCCGCCGCGCGCACCGGGGCACTGGGGCTGCTGGATCTTACCTACTTGAACTGTCCGGACCGGGCGAGAAAGGCCGTTGAACGCCTGCGCCGCCTAGCCCGCGGTCGATATGGAGTGATTCTCTCAGGTCGCCTCGGCCCTGTGGAACGCGCGGTGCTGGAGGAGCTCGACTCGTGCGATACGATCTTGCTCGTGCCCGAGCCTGACGCCGACATGGCGCCCATCGTGGATCGCTGCCGTTCGGTGGCCGGCCGACTCGGACTGATCGTCGACTCGCTGCCGCAGGCCGAAACAGCGGCCTCGTTCGGCTTCGACCTTGTGGTTGCCAAAGGCTTCGAAGCCGGTGGGCTGGTGAGCGAAGAGACGAGCTTCATCCTCACACAACGATTGCTCCGGTGGGAACGGTTGCCGCTTTGGGTCTGGGGCGGCATCGGTGCAGACACTGCGGCGGCTTGCTGTGTCGGCGGAGCGGCGGGCGTGGTGCTCGACTGGCAATTGGCGCTGCTGCGCGAAAGCCCGCTGGCAACCAACCCCTGCCACCGGTTGTGGCAGCTCGACGGGCACCAAACTGCCCTGCTCCCAGCCCCCGGCGGGCGGTGGTTTCGGTGTTTGGATTTAGGCACCTTGGACACCGGCGCGCGATCTGAAGGGCGTTTGGCACACGCAGAACCAGCGTGCCTGAGCGTAGACGATCATGAAGCGTGGCACGCCCAGATTGCCCAGCAACTAAGCGCCGGAGCCACGTCGACATCGTTCGCCCTGCTGCCCGCCGGGCAAGATGCCGCCATGGCCGCGTCTTGGGCAAGGCGTCATGGTACGGTGGCGCGGGCCCTTGCGGCCTTGCAGCATTCGATCCGGGACATTGTGGCCCACACCCTCGATAAACCGGCCATTTCGGCCAACAATCCGCTGGCGCAATCGCTGGGCATCGAGTTCCCCATCGCGCAGGGGCCGATGACCCGCGTGACGGACTCACCTGAGTTCGCCCTCGCCGTAGCCAAAGCAGGAGCCCTGCCGTTTTTATCGCTGGGGCTGATGCCTGCCGCCCAGGTTCAAGGGCTTCTTTCCCGAACGTCCGACATACTGGGGCAGCTTCCCTGGGGTGTGGCTGTCCTCAGTTTCGCCGAACGTTCGGTTCGAGAAGAGCAGCTTCGCACGCTCGAGGCCATGCATCCGCCGGTCGCCCTGCTGGGGGCCGGCACAGCCGAAGAAGTAAAGCGTCTGGAGCAGCACGGTACAAAAACCTACTTGTACGTCGCCTCGCCGGCGATGCTGCGTACGTTCCTCGATCGGGGCGCTCGGCGTTTCGTGTTCGAAGGCTGCGAATGCGGCGGCTATGTCGGACCGCGGACGAGCTTTGTTCTGTGGCAGCAGATGGTCGACGTTCTGGCCCACTCGTCGCTGCCCGATGCGGAGCGGAACGAAATTCAGGTGCTGCTGGCCGGCGGCATCCACGATGCGCGCAGCAGCCGCATGGCGTCGGCCGCTGCTCAGCGGCTTGCTGATCGTGGCATTCAGGTAGGAGCACTCGTCGGCACTGCCTATTTGTTTACCCACGAAATCGTCGAAACCGGTGCCGTCACGGCGGGTTTTCAGCAAGAAGCCCTGCGAGCCGACCAGACCGTTCGCGTTGCGCTGCGCGAAGGTCGGGCCGTACGCTGTGCCGTCACGCCGCTCAGCCAGCAGTTGGTCCGGCACGAGCAACAACGACCTGAGTCGACAGATGGCGACAAGCCCCGTACACCGCGCGACCAGGCCGCAGATGAAGCGGCTTCCGACCTGCCGATCGAGCAGGTTTTCCTTGATCGCCTGCGAACAGCCAGCCGTGGCGTGGCGCGGCGTCAGCAGCCCGACCAGAGCGAAAGCCCGTTTGTGACGGTCGACGATCGACAGCAGCGGCGCGATGGGCTTTATGTGATGGGGCAGGCTGCCTCGCTGCAAGACGAGCGTTGCACCGTGCGGGAGTTGCACGAACGTCTCTGTCCGAGCGATCCGAGGCCTTCGGTCCAAACGGCACTGCCGCAGATTGTCGTCGATCAAAAGCCCGAGCCGCCCGCGCCGCTGGATATTGCGATTGTGGGCATGGCGTGCTTGTTGCCCGGCGCCGACGAGATCGGCCAATACTGGGAAAACATCCTCGACCAGCGTGACGTGATCGAAGAGATCCCGCGCGACCGTTTCCACATCGAACGCTGGTACGACCCGGATCGTAGCGCTCGCGACAAGGTGAATAGCCGTTGGGGGGGCTTCCTGCACGATCTTCCGTTCGATCCGCTGCGCTACGGTATTCCGCCGATGACGATCAAGAGCATCGAGCCGATGCAGCTTCTGGCGCTCTTGCTCGTCGATCAGGTGCTTCAAGACGCCGGCTATGCCGACGACCGGCGGTATCACGAACGCACGTCCGTTATTTTCGGCGCCGGTGGCGGCAGTGCAGAGTTGGGGGCCAACTATGCGTTTCGCGCCATGCTGCCGCAATACGTCGAAAACCCCGACGAGTCGCTCTGGCGACAGTTGCCCGAGTGGACCGAGGACAGCTTTGCCGGCATTCTGCTGAACGTGGTTTCGGGGCGCATCAGCAACCGCTTCGATTTCGGTGGCACAAACTTCACCGTCGACGCCGCCTGTGCCTCGTCGTTGGCCGCCGTTTACCTGGCGTGCCGCGAGCTGGTCGATGGCTCGGCCGACATGGTGATTACCGGCGGATGCGATACCGTCCAAAACCCGATCAGCTACCTTTGCTTCGGCAAAAGCGGCGCCCTCTCGCCCACGGGGCGATCGCGTCCGTTTGATCAATCGGCTGATGGAATCGCCATCAGCGAAGGGTTGGCGGCCGTGGTGCTGAAACGACGCGAAGATGCCGAACGCGACGGCGACCGCATCTATGCAGTGATTCGCGCGCTGGCCGGTGGATCAGACGGGCGAAGCAAAGGGCTCACCGCACCGCGCCCCGAGGGCCAACTGCGCACGTTCCAAAGGGCCTACGCACAGGCCCGATTCAGCCCCACGACGGTCGAGCTGTTCGAAGCCCACGGAACGGGCACGGCATTGGGCGACGCCACCGAATGCGGTTCGCTCACCCGGTTGCTCACCGAAGCAGGGGCCGCACCTCGTAGTCATGCGGTTGGCAGCGTCAAGTCGATGATGGGCCACACCAAGTGCACCGCGGGCGTTGCCGGGTTGATCAAGGCTGCCCTGGCGCTGCACCATGCGACGCTGCCGCCGACAATGCACGTGAAGCAACCCAACGAAAAAGCGGGACTGGTCGACGGGCCGTTGTATCCGAACACCGAGGCGCGGCCTTGGATTCGAGGGGCCCACCCACGACGTGCCGGCGTGAGCGCCTTCGGCTTTGGCGGCACCAACTTTCACGCGGTGCTGGAAGAATACGCCGACGACCCGCTGCCGCGCACGACCCGAGCGCTGCGACGAACACGGACTGTCGAGCCGTTTTTCTTTTCAGCCGCCACCCCCGAGGTGCTTGCCACACGAATCGAGGCTTTGGCCCAACCGCTACGACAGGCACTGGCTCAGGGAACCAACGTAGACCTGGCCAATCTCGCATTCACGTGGTATCAGCGGTCGGCCAGAACCGATGCCGCGGCAGTACGGGCGGCCGTTGTGGCCCGCGATGCGCACGACCTGGCCGAGAAGCTCGATCGTCTACAGAAGTGTGTGAACGATGCGAACGACTCGCCGGCCGAGATGCCCGAGGGTGTGATCTATACCGCATCGCCACAAGGAAAAGATACGCCCCTGGCGGTGCTCTTTCCTGGTCAGGGTTCGCAATATGTGAACATGTTGCGTGAGCTTGCGCTCGAGTTCGGCGAAGTGGCCGAGACATTGGAATCGGCTGACGCGGCCTTGCGCAACGCGCTCGATCATCCATTGAGCCGCTATATCTTCCCACCCCCGGCCTTCGACGAAGATACGCGCCGGCGCGCAGCCGAGGAACTGAAATCGACCGATATTTTGCAACCGGCTCTCGGGGCAATGAGCCTCGGCCTCTGGCGTTTATTCGAGGCGTTTGGAGTTCGCCCTGGCATGCTGGCCGGCCACAGCTACGGCGAATTGGTGGCCCTTTGCGTGGCGGGCTGCCTACCGGCCGAGACGCTTTATCATCTTTCGTGGGCACGCGGCAAAGCAATCGTCGACATGACCGAAAGCGGGGGCGACGGCGATCTTGGCCAAATGATCGCCGTGCGGGCCTCGGAAGAGGAAGTCGAGGCCGCTTTGGCCGAATGCCGCGAGGTTTGGCTTGCCAATCTCAACAGCCCCCGTCAAACCATCGTCAGCGGCACCCGTGAAGGCATATCGCGCGCTGTGGCCGTTTTGCACGAAAAGCGGCTGGCCCACACGCCGTTGGCCGTTTCCTGCGGGTTCCACAGCCCGCTGATGAAACCGGCCAGCCGACGATTTCAAGAGGTGCTGGCAAAAACCACGCTGCAAAGCCCGCGGTTGCCGGTCTACAGCAACCGCACAGGCAAGGTTTATCCCGACGATCCCCGCGAGATTCGCCACGAGCTGACCGAGCATCTGGTCGACCGTGTTCGCTTCACGGCGGAAATCGAGGCCATGTACGAGGCCGGGGCACGTGTTTTCGTCGAAGTCGGCCCGGGGCGTGTGCTTTCGAAACTGGTTGATGACATTCTCGGTTCGCGTCCGCATGTAGCTATTGCCACAAGCGTGCGGCAGCGACACGACGTACACCAATTCGCGGAGGCTTTGGCGCAACTTTTTGTGCACGGCGTCGACATCGAACTTTCGCGTTGGTTTGCTCGACCCAAGCTGGCGGCGCTCGATCTGGCTACAATGAAGAAAGCCGACGAGAAGCCGTTGCCACGGCATGTTTGGCTGGTGAACGGAGGCTATGCACGTCCGCTGGGGCAGCCGCCTCGCGACCCAACACCCCAGGCACGGTTGGCCACCGAGCAGCACAGCACGACCAGCGCGCCCCAGGCGG
>WGDQ01000075.1 GCA_015493185.1 Planctomycetaceae bacterium | reverse complement strand
GCGACTAAGTGGTTGTTCGAACCCTTTGCATAGACGCCGACTTTTCTACTGCAAGCGAGGCAGCGACGATGCGAAAGCAACCGTTCGAGAAATCGTGCAACAGCGGCGACCGGCCGTTCGGCCTCCGAAAACCGACGTCGTTGTTTTTGGCGGCAGCGCTGGTTTGCATGTCATCCCGGGTGCGAGCGGCCGATGGGCAAACTTCACCAAGCGAACGGCGAGGCGCCCTTCAGTCGATTACACTGGCCGACGTGGTGCACGGCGAGGGCAAAACGAAGATCGTCGATCTGACGTATCCGCTGAATCATGCAACGCCTTATTGGCCTGGCAAAAACTACTCGCCGTTTCAATTACGCACGATCGCCACGCTCGAAAAAGACGGAGTGCTTTCGAAAATGTTTTCGACGCCGGAGCATCTGGGCACACATATCGATGCGCCCAATCATTTCGCGGCCCACCAGCGCTCCGTCGATCTGATCTCGCCGGACGATCTGATCGGGCCGGGCGTGGTGATCGACGTTCGGAAGGCCGTCGCGGGCGATCCCGATTATCGGCTTTCACTTCGCGACCTGGAGCGATGGGAGGGCGCTCACGGCCTGATACCTGATGGTGCGATTGTGCTCATGCTGAGCGGTTGGGGGCAGCATTATCATCGGCGCGAACGTTACCAGAACCGCGACGCACGGGGGCAAATGCACTTTCCTGGTTATTCGGTCGAGGCGGCCCGCTGGCTGATCGAAAACCGTCACGTTCGCGGTCTGGGAATCGACACGATGAGTATCGACCCGGGTATATCCGAAGACTTCGGCGTGCATCACGTTGTGAACGGTGCCGGCCGATACGGGCTCGAGAACCTGGCGCGGCTCGATCGGCTACCACCACGCGACTTCGTACTGATCGTGGCTCCCATCAAGATCGAGACGGGCAGCGGCGGGCCAACGCGCGTGTTGGCGCTTGTGCCGAACGAATCGCGGGCGTTCGAAGGCCGTTAGTAACTCGACGTTGCCGCTGGTGGGGCGGGCGGCGAAAAGAGCGGCGCACTCGGGCTTGCGGTAGAAGAAGCCGGCAACTGCTGCAAACGCCGCGCGTGGGCAGCGCGAGGCAGTTGTGCGGTGATCCGATTGCCGGTCGGATTGGTCGGTTGCACGGGGCGCTGGTAGCCGGCGCTCCACATTTGGGGCTCGGCGGGCCGGCCGAACGAACGCAGTTCGGCCAGATGCTCGTGCAGGATGCGCCTCACCTCCAACACTGCCAGCGGATGGCGGTGCACGGTCATGTGGTCCGCGTCGACGACCAGTTCCGAGGCAACATTGTCCAGGTGCGCGCTTTCGAAGGAAACCACGCCATCGCCTCGTTCGGTGAAGCTTACGCGCTGGATCAAACCGCTGTTTTGTGCCACGCCAACGATGTTGTGCACCTTTACCCATGGAGCGGGCGAGGCCTCGAGCAGCACGGGCAGAATGGGTGAGCTGGGCGCCAGCGCTTCGATGCTGTTTGTTGTTTCGAGCAGCGAACGACGAGGAAAGATGCCGGGGTTTTGCTTAAACAACTGTTGACGCCGCACCAATAGCATGTTGGGCAGACGGATGAGCCGTTGCGCGAGCCACTGGGTTGCAGAGTTCGACGCCGTGCTGCCGCGATAGGGTGTGCCGATCGTGATCACGCGCCGTACCGATGGGTTGGGGCGAAAGAAGAAAGCCTGTGCCAAACGGTCTCGCACGTCGGTTTCGGCTTTCACGAGCTGGAATGGCTGATCGGTTACCAGATTCCAGAACCGATTGCCGCTGGAAACGATCTGCATGCGTGCCAGCAGGCCCCCCATGCTATGGCCGACGAGCACCATGTGGTCCAACGCCGGTGCCCGATGTTGGGGGTCGAGTTCCTCGCGCATGCGGTGAAGGTCGTATCGCAATTGGGCTGCGCTGATCCAAAACGGCTCGCCGGTCGGATAGAGATAGAACCAGAATTGATAGTGCTTGCGCAACTCTGGCTGCGCACGCAGATCGTTGAACATCTCCATCCAGGTCATGGGGCTCGAATACAGGCCGTGGATCATCAGCACCGGGATCTTGTCCGGTTCGAATGGTTGGGCCATGTACAGTCCCGTATAAGAGTTCAGCTCTTCGGGCTTGAGCAGCCCCACGAGCGACAACGAGTCGAGGTCGGCCCGATCGAGAAAATAGGCCAGCGGGGTCGTCAGGTCGCTTTCCAGCGGAACACGCCGCCCGGCGACGGCAACGTCTGTGGTGTTCAGCGTATCGTAGAGTTCGAGCACGCAACGATGCTTCGAGCGGTCTTCCGAGTTGGAGGTGGCCGCCGCGGGCACAACGCTCAGGAAAGCCGTAACCGGCAGGCTCATGCCGGGCGGGTAATAGTGCTCTTCGGGCGATTGCTGGTTGGGCGCTCGCCGCACGCCGATCAAAGGCACGCCAAGCCCATAGGTGCGGTAGTGGTTGGGCAAGCCGCGCACCTCATAGTCGGAAACGAATTTGAACTGTTCGAAGTCTTCGGCCCGCCAGCGCGTGGCATGCGATACGATATCGACGGTCCACTGTCCGCCCGCCGCTTCCAAGCGATGCGATGCGCCGGCAACCAGAGCGTTGTTGCGCGTGAGGATACGAAGCGACTCTTCAAGTGATCCGTTGTAGAGATCGCAGGCCCCACGAAACTGGGGATCGTACGGGTTGCGTAGATAGCCGACGCTCGGATCGAACAGATAGAGATAGGCGTAGGCGACCGAAGCCCCATACAGTTCCAGGGCATGGGCTTCGTCGTGCCGTTGTCGGCGGCGACCCGCGATGTGGGCCAATTCGGCCATCGCGTAGTAGCCTTCTGGATGCGGCTCGTCCCGCACGTAGTTCATCAGGCCATCCAACGCCCGCTCGGGATCATCGGCGCGATCGGCTAGCCCGTACCGGCGCAATACCTGCATCGTGCGCTCGCTTACGCGGGGACCACGCCGCGATGCAAGCTGCAACCGCTCGACCAACGGACTCGCAGGGGTCGAGCGGACTTTCACATAACTCGCGCTCGCGCAGCCCGCAACGCCAATGCACACGATGGCCATGCTGATGAACACAGCCGCGCGAAAGGGGCCATCCGTCCGACAACCACGTTGCGCAGCCGAGGCAGTCGATCGACGCATCGGACTTCGGTGTACCTGCATAAGGAAAAGGCAGAAACGGCCGTTCAGAAACGAAGCGGAAAAATGTCTCGACCCAGCTTGGGGCGGCGAACGATAGTTGCCCAATCAACCGCGGGTCAATGCCGATCGGCACCGGATACCTTGGGACGTGTTGGCCCCGGGCGACTGAACAATTTGCGGTCCGAGGAGCACGATTCCGGGCAAGGTCCGCTTTCTCTTTTTCATCGTCCGGCAATCAACCATGAGACCACTGTTTGCTGAGCATTCGTGCCACGGCGTCGTGGTCTGACAAAGCAGGCGACTCTAGTCGTTGCAGGAAGCTTGGGCAAAGCCGGCAGGCCGGCGAGTCGCTGTTGTTTGACCTTGTCGTGGAGAGGCGGGCAACGCTACGATGCGTCCCGTTTTTCTTGTCGCGGGTTCCCTTCAGCAGGTGTCACGGGGAAGATTACCGGCCATGCAGTCGATGGCGCGACGATCGCTTTTGAGCATCGGACTCGTACTGGCGCTGGTCACGCGAGCGGCCGGCTCAGAGGCCGATGATCAATATGCCGTAGCCGCAGCACACTACAGCCGAAAGCGCTGGGAGCTTGCCGTTGAGGAGTTCCGCGCTTTTCTTGCGCGTCATGCCGATCATCCCAAAGCGAATGATGCCCGTTTCTTTCTTGGCGAGGCGCTCGTGCAGCTTGGCCGGTTGGACGAGGCACGTGAAGCGTTTCAGGTCTTTCTTTCGCGAGCGGCCGAGCATCGTTACCGGCGCCAGGCACTTTTTCGCGTTGGCGAGACGGCCTATCTCTCGCATGCCTACGATGTGGCCCAACGCGAGCTGACCCGCTTTCGCAAGACGTATCCTGACGATCCTCTCAATGAGTATGTGTTGCCTTATCTTGGCGAGATCGCCCTGCAACGAGGAAAAGCCGATCGGGCAGCAACCTTATTTCGCGAGGCACTGCAACGTTTTCCCGAGGGGCGCCTGAAAGATGATTGCCGACTCGGCCTGGCCAAGGCGTTGCAGCAGGCGCACAAGTACGACGTGGCTGTTGAAACGCTTGGCGAGCTGACGACAGCCGACGGTCCGCTAGCCGACGATGCCCAATTCCAGCTCGCAGCCGCTGCTTACGCCCAGGGAAACTGGGATCAGGCCATTCGTGTCTTCGAGCAATTCGAGGAAAGGTTTCCCGACAGTCCGCTTCGCGACAAGGCACGACTCGGTAAGGCCTGGGCGCTGTTTCGTCTCGAGCGGTACGCAGAAGCCCGCGATGTTCTGGCCACGCTGGTCGATAGCCCCCGGGTGGGCTTGGAAGCCCGCTACTGGCTGGGGTTGGCTTACAAGGCACTGAAGCAATGGACCACAGCCGCGGAGCAGTTGGAGCGGGTTGCCAACAATGCCGAGGGTCGGCAGGCCGCCGAGGCGCGGTTTCATGCGGGGCAGTCGCGGCTGCGCGAAGGCAAAACACAGGCAGCTTTGGCCCATTTCGACAAAATACTCTCCGCCCGGCCCAGACTGCCCAGTGATCTTGAAGCTCAGGCGATGCTCGGCAAGCTTCGTGCCCTGATCGCCCTGGGCGACGCCAGCGGGATCGACGACACGTTGAACAAGATTTCGCAACGCTTTCCAAATAGCGAAACCCTCGTTGAAGCCGAACGGCTGAAAGACCGTTGGCTGCTCGAGACGGCCCAACACGATCGTGTCATCCGGCGCTTGGAGCAAATCGTTGCTGGACAGGCCGATCGGAAAGCCAGCGCAGATGACCGGCTGCTATTGGCCAAAGCCTACTATCAGGCGGGACGCTACGACGACACCTTGGCAACGGTGGACCCTTTGGTGAAGCAAACCACCGGCGAGCTGCTGACCGAAGTGCTCTGGCAACGGGCAACCGCTCTAATTGCGTTGCGCCGCTACGAAGAGGCCATTGAACCGTTGCGCCGCGTGCTTGCTGCCCGCAGCGAAGGGGCTCAAGCCACAGAGTACCGCCGTGAGCTGCTCGTTTGCCTGGTTCACAGCGGGCGAGCCGACGAGGCGAAGCGACTGTTCGAAGAGCTATCTCAGGCGAAGCCGGACGGCGCGAAACCGCTCGCGCCGGACGACATCTTGCGTTTGGCCGATGCCGCCTATGAGGTGGGCGAATACCGTTGGGCTGAAAGACTGTATCGCCAACTGCTTGCGAAGGCGGCACCCAAGGCGGCTGCCAGCAACGACCTGAAAGCAAAGTCGCTATCGGGGCTGGCCTGGAGCCTTCGTCAGCAGGAGAAATGGGACGAAGCTGCGAAAACGTTTGCTGAGTTCTTAGATCGCTTTCCTCACCATCGTCTGGCGGGCCCATCGGCTTTGGCACGGGCGCAGATTCTCGAAAAACTCGATCAGGCCGATGCGGCACTTTCGCTGTATCGTCGTCTGGCCGAACAGGAGAGCCCAGACGATTCAACACTGTCTGCTGACGCACTATTGGCGGGGGCTGCCTTGTTGGATCGGCTCGAACAGAACCGTGAGTCGGCCGAGTGGCTCGATCGCTTCCTGAAAAGGTTTCCGGCCCATCCCAAGACCGATGCCGCGCTTTATCGGCGGGCTTGGGTGGCCCGTGAATTGAAAGATGAGTCGACCGCAAAGCGGTATTTCGAGAAATTACGCACGCAGTTTCCCGATAGCGCCTATTGGGCAGATGCCGTGTATCGCCTGGCTGAAGCGGCATTTCGCGACGGACAATACGAAAACGCGCGGCAACTGGCCGACAAGCTAATCAAATCGCGACGCGACGAAGCATTGGCCCGACACGCCCTTTACCTGAAGGGGCAGACTCTGGCGATTGAAGGTCGTTGGGAGGTGGCTCAAAGGGCGTTCGAGCGCTTGTTGGACGACGGTCGCGACGATGAACTGGCCCTGTTGGCAGCCTACTGGTGGGCCGAGGCGGCCTATCGCTTGCGGCACTATGACGAAGCCGGTGAGCGTTTGGACGCGCTAAGTGACAAAGTGGCCGATTTGCAGGAGCCATGGGTTGCCATGGTCGAGCTGCGTCGGGCACAAATTCGCGCGCAGAAAAAGAAATGGAACGAGGCGCTCGAAATCGCGACTGCCATTGGCAAGCGGTTCCCGGATTTCAACCAACAATAT
>WGDQ01000074.1 GCA_015493185.1 Planctomycetaceae bacterium | reverse complement strand
CTACGGCCGACGTGCGATCTGCTGAACGCACAACTGGCAGACGGCGCACCTGAGTTTCGTAGTAGTAGCGTGCCGCAGCGACAGCGAGAAAAAGCCAATTCGCGGCGACAAAGGCGTAAACGTAGCCTTGGCCACCTTCACCAAAGCCGTACGAGTGCAAACCTGCACCGAGCACGAAGTTCACGCCATACCACGACATCGCAATGGCAGTGGCCCCCAGCACCGTGCCGGCCACCAGGCCGAAATGGCCGATCAATCCCGCGTAGCGCGCGTGCAGCAGCGCCAGATAAACGAGACACGAAATCAGCGCCCAAACCTCCTTCGGATCCCATCCCCAAAAGCGTCCCCAGGCCACATCGGCCCAAAGCCCTCCGAGAATCGTACCAGCGGCTAGCAACAGCACGGCGACTTGTATTGCTTTGTAGATATAGCCTGACAGGGTCGCGCAGGCTTGGGGCTCGCGATAACCGGCCGTCGACCGGGAAGGCTCTGCCGCGGCCGAATCGTTCGCCGCGCTGCTGTCCGCAGACGTTGAGGCCGGTCCGCCATGGGCCGCCACGCCGGCCGTTGTGGCCATTGCACCCACAGGGGGCCGGTAACGACCAAACAGGTAGTACGTCAGCGCCATGAGACCGAGTCCCCAAGCCAACGCACCGGCACCATAGCTGGAAACAATCGTGAGCACGTGAATCAGCAGCCAGAAGTTGTCTCGCAGCACCGGCTGTAGCGGGCTGAATGATTTGTCGAGCACCGGCGAATACCAAGCGACGAATGAACCGAGGAACGCCACAAGCGTGCCCGCAAACGCGAACGGCCAACGCGTATACACCGCTTCAAGACGCTTTTGAAGATCGTGGCGCTGCACGAGCAGCGTCCACGGCACCACGAGCGGGCTCAAAACGGCAGTCAGCACAACCCGCGGCAAGTACCATACGGTAGGAATCAGAACGGCAAGCCCTACAAGCCATCTGATCGTATCGTTGAAGTCGGGTAGCTGTTGTCCGACGTCGATGACGGGAAGCAAGTTGATGATTTTGCGCCCACCAGCGGCGTAATCGGCCAGCGAAAGAGCGTAAAACGTCAGACCGCTGAGCGCCAATCGAGGGCCGATCATCAAAACGTTGGCCACAAGCCACCCTCTGGCAGACAACAGCTTCGAGAGTTTTTCCTGTCTCTCTTGTGAGTCGCGCGTTTCCCACGTGCCGGGAAAAGCAGTCATTCGCCAGGCAGCGCGAACGCCGTCGGCAAGAATCGGCGTGAGCAGAAACCAGGCGGCCAACACGGTGACGACGAACGGCACGTAGATCACCGTTTCGTACATGTTCGTCACCGGCGCCCAACCGGAGATGATGATCCGCAGCGTGAAGCCATACACTGCCACCCCCATGCCAAAGGCCAGCACGGCCACACCGGCCCAAAACATCAAGCTTCGCACACGACCGAAGCTCAAGGAAAAAAGCACGAGTGCCAGCAGGTTGACGATCCAGGAAAACTTGAACGGATCGGTTTGGTTGTAGAGCACCTCGTACTCTGTGAACGAAGGCGGCGGGTAAGCCGTGTAGGCGATGACCTCCTCGTCGCGATGTTCGATCGGCAATTGCTGCCGCAATGGCTCGATCGCCATCGCCAAATCGCGCAGCGAGTCGGCGAATCGCCGCATCTGACGGGCGAAATCGTTCGGCCGATCGGCCGCCTCGGCATAGGTTGTTCGCAGGGCTGCAAAGGCCCGCTTCACGGCTGTGATCTCTGCCGTCGGATAGTCGGGAGGGCCCTCGGGAGGCGACATCAAAATCGATTCCAGATCGAGCCACGGCTCCGAAGCGTCACCGGGGTCGCGATCGAGCTCCAATGCTTCGGCGTCCAATGCCGGCACAACGCGGAGCGGATCTCCGCTCTTGTAAATGGCGCGCCGCACGCCTTTGGCCTGAGCCGCCAGGCGATCGGTTTCTTCGGCGAGCTGCCGCATCGTGGCCTGCAAATCGGCCAGGCGCTCTTTTTCCAGGTCGGGCGGTTGGGCCTGCATGCGGGCGTGAAAATCGGCGAACGCCTTGGCAATGGTTTTGGCGGCGTTCTCGAACGCACGGGAAGCCTCGTCGGCCTCGATGCGATCAATCTGCCCTTGACCGTACAGTTGGCCCAGCCGCTTCATCGCTTTATCAGCCGCATCCAGCCGAGCCGGCAGGCCATTTGCACCGCCCATTTTGCGGAACAGATCGAGCCGGTCCGAGAGACCAAACCAAGTGGTCGCCGCCACTTCTAGCGCGTGCTGGAAATTTCTTCGCGCTGTGGGATCAAGCCGCGAGTCGAGCAGCAGTTGGCGGTAAAGCAAATACGCCTGCCACAGCTCACTGACCTTCTTATCGACGCCCGTCAGTTTGAGTGTTTCTCCCTTGCGCTGTGCCTCGCTCTGTTGCTTTCGCAGTTCGGCCAAACGCTCGTGCAGTGCGTCGGCTTCTTCAACCTGTCGGGGCGAGACGTAGCGCAGGTGCTTGCCCTCGGCATTGGTCGTGCTTAGTCCCAAGTATTTGGTGCGCAACTCATCGTGTTCGGCGATGAGGAACGGCACTTCGTCCCACTTCTCGGGCTCGACCAGCCAACTGAACAGCAATTCCACAGCCTCGAAGCGACGGGGCTTGTCCTCGGGAAACAGGGTCCGCGCTTTGGCATAGATCGGGTGGTTGAGCTGTTTCTCCAACCAGGCCTGCCGCTCGGCGGCCGACATCGATTCATCGCCGTCGAAAGGAATCGCGTCTTTCAGGCTGAGCGTTGGCCGAGTGCGGTCGCAAATCATCTCGACCGCTTCGCGGGCGAACGTGTCGAGCGGCATCACACGGCCTTCGTGATAAACCGGAATGCGTCGCCAGGCACTCCAGTCGAGCTTTGGGGCCGACTCGCCACCTGCTGCAACCGCTGACGTGAACAGCAGCGAGAGCATCGACAGCGCCGCGTATCGCGCACCGTGTATTCTGAAAACGCTCATGACGTTCCTTGATGCGAAATGTGAAACAGGAGGGAAGTATGCCTGTATGATTGGCCGCGAATCAGGAAAGAAAAACAGGAAGAAAAAAATGTGGCGAGGCCGGAACCTGGCGCGATCAGCTCCGTACCAACTCGGCCTCGGCGCCGGCGGAGCGGGCACGCGTTTGCTTTTTCGTCGCAGCGACTTTGCCCCTCGGCTTGAAAAAGTAAGCTCGCATGTAAAACATCACGGCAATTCCCGCTACGACCAGCGCGCAACCCAAATATTTCGTTCCGCGTCCCGGATCGTAGTTCACCGTAAGAATCGTCACGTAGGCCCGATCGGCCGCCAAGCGCCCTCCGGCCATCTGTTCGATGCGCCGGAAAATGCCGTCGCCTCGCTGGAACGGCCCTCGAAACGCTTCCTGAAACAGCCGGTAGGAACGCCCGCGTTTCGGATCGGTAAAATCAACCGGCGCGTTCATCGAAATCTTCACACCACGGCGCAACACCTTGTCACTATCGTGATCGAGAAAATCGACAACGCTACCGTAGTGGGCCGCCTGGCTCGTGCCAGGATCTAGAAACCGCTCGAAACCGCCCGGTTCTAGGCGAATGCGGAAACCGATGTCGACCACGTCGAGCGGCATCGCCACGGTCACCACGCGGTCGTTGCCGGCCAGCATGTGGTGCTCTAGCGGAGAAGGATTGCCACCGAGCAGGTCGGGCGGCGCCCCCAAGAGCCAAAATTCGTCGGTTTTGCCATCGACTGTCAAACGTACGCGGGCCGCACGAAACGAGTCGACGGCGGTGGCATCTTTTCGAAACGGGGCCGGCAGAATTTCGGCCCCGGGCCGATCGCGCACGATGTGATCAGCCACCCGCAGTTTCAACTGCCCGATCGGCATGCGGAAGGCGTCTACCGCCGAGCCGTCGGTTGGCAGTTCTTTAGCGAACACGAGTTCGCGACGATTCCAATATCGGTAGTACAGTTTGCGGTCGTGGCCCTGCACGA
This sequence comes from Planctomycetaceae bacterium, assembly GCA_015493185.1. Classification (GTDB taxonomy): domain Bacteria; phylum Planctomycetota; class Planctomycetia; order Pirellulales; family JAEUIK01; genus WGDQ01. The sequence continues at coordinate 5,173 of WGDQ01000074.1, read as the reverse complement.
CATCGATTCGCGAACCGCCCTGACCTCGCAGCAAATCTTCCGACTTTTGCTCGCCGGTGCTGATCCAATACGTGCCATACACGCCGTGAACGAAATCCTGCCGGTTCAGCTCGGGCAACCCTGCCAACAAAATCAGCCGTTCCACATCGTCGCCATCGCCAGCGTTGTTTTCGGTTTCGGCGACTGACGTGATTCTCAGTTCCACCCCCGCACGGTTGGGCTCCGGCTGATCGGGCAATTCGAAATAGTCAGCCACCTGAACCATGAGGTCGGTGTTGCCTAGAGCGAAGGGGGGTTGTCCCAACTTTTCGGCGACATTGATTGTGAACCGCTGCCCGTCGGCGTGCAGAACCACTTGCCCCTTTTCGCCCAAGGGTTTTGTGGGGGCCGAATCGAGAAAGGCAGCCGTCGCGGCGGCCGTGCCCGTCATCCAAAACGAAATCTGCCCGCCGCCGACGCGTTGATTGCTTCCCAAGCCAAAGCGATAACCGGTCCGTTGCGCATCGCGTGCCGGACGAATGCTCAATTCAATGGGCATCCAGTTGTTCGCTTCTTCGTCGTCTTCGCCCGAGCCTGGCTGGTTATCGGGATCATCGCCTTTTTTGCCCTCGCTACCCCGGGATCTGCCTGGCATGGACGGCATGCTCAACTCGAGCCGGACCCAGGGGGCATCGACCACCTTCGAGTCGGCGTAGTAGTCGACAACTTCGAGTCGGATGCCGTCTTCATCGAACAAAACACCGCGATCGCGCCGGGCCAGTTGCCACGGCACAAAGGGGCGTTGAGCATAGTCTTCCCAGTTGAATGGTCCGCCACGAAATGGGATCGAAATGACCTCAACCTGATCGTTCTGGGCATGCTCGGCCGTCGCATTGCCAGCTTCTGCATCGGCCGCGTTGTTTGGGCGAGTGTGGCCGCGATGGATGGAAATCTCGAAATGCTGACGGTCCTCAAAGGCAATCGACGAATCGCTCCCCTCGGGAATGAGCATTTGCGCGTCGATGCCGTACTGGCGCGAAAGCCAGCAACCGAACAAGAGCGTTAGCAGCCCGACGTGTGTGATTACGAAGCCGGTTTGATACCGCTTCCAGGGGTAGCGGATAGCCGCCGCACAAAAGATGTTCACGGCCAGCAGCATTTGCAGTGCCGCGAACCACCATGTGCCGTAAATACCAAAATGCACCGCGCGGGTGCCGTTGACGCTCTCGACAAACGTGGCCCATGCGAGCACGAAGGCGACCGAAAAAATCAGGAATACAGCGAGCTTGAGCGACGCCAGAAACTCATAGATTCGCAGCACACCGCGAATCCACAAAGGCTGCTCGGGAGAAGACAACTTAGGGCGGGCCATAGGGTTTGGGCCAGAGCAATGGGGAGGTCGGGGCGGGAATGTGAAAACGCGGCGACTCTCTCTTTGAACTGCTTAGGAGCGCCTCGTATGGCATTTCAGCAGCGAACGCACGCCGCGGTTTGCAAGCATGTGGCGCACCGCTCGCCTTGCTGACGGCGGCGCTCTATTTTCATACGCCCGATTATACCCGTGTGCTCGCGAAAAAGTAACTCTCGCACGATGTCAGCGCCACGTTGCGAGCGCAAATCGGCCGCCGGACGGCCTGACAAACCGGTACGGAGGAGGGGGCCACAGAGCAGCGGGGGCTCGCAGGAACACGGTAGCCAATGACTACCGGCGACGCCCCCCTAACCTGACCGTGTGGCGAAATGCCGCACCTGAAAAGGAACGGCATTCTGCAATGAAAGCACGCATGCCCGGGTATTCGGCATCGCCACCGCCTATGCCGCACCGACCGAACTGGCTTTGTTAGCAGGAAGGGTGGCAGGCATCCCAACCACCGGGGCGCCGGCCGCACATCGGAACACCGTCAACGTCTGGCATTCTGCCTTTTCACGGTCGCATCTCACATTCAAAACCAGATACGGGGGCGACCGACTCGGCAACCCTCAGCGGTGTTGCCGTGCCTGCGGAGAGGGTGGATAGGAAAGAAAGCGAGGGCGAGCGGCCGTTTACCGGCAAGGTACGGCAGAGGAAGATTTGTCTCTGAAAGCGCAAGGAGCGGCCGCAGAGCATTCTGAAGACGTCTCAGCGATAAATATCGGGAATCGTCTCCACCCATCCGACCAGTGGTGTTTCGGAACCGGTGACGAACAATTCAACACGGCGATTCGCCTGTCGATCGGCCGGCGAACGATTGGGGCGTATCGGCTGATGATCGGCAAATCCGGCCACGGCCATCCGTTGCTCAGGAATGCCGGCTTGTTTCAGGAAATGAAGCACGGCGTTGGCCCGGGCGATGCTCAGTTCCCAGTTGTCGGCGAATCGTTCTCGGGTCGGCTTTTTGGCAATTTTCCGGTCGTCGGCATGACCGGCCAAAACAATGTGCAGGTCGCGCGCCTCGGGCCGTTTCATCAGCTCTGCAAACTCATCGAGCAGGTGCTTTGCCTCGGGGCGCAAGTCGGCCCGGCCGGTGTCAAACAGCACGTCGCGGTCGAACTTGCTGATGCCGCGCAACGGATCGACGTGCAAACTCGGATAGCGCTCCGACAGCTCGACCAGTCGCTTTTCCAACTCCTCGGGCAGCGGCTTGCCGCCAGGAACCGCGTTGGCGATATGATCGTGAATGGCCGCCCGTTCGCGGCGGTAGTTGGCCAACCGTTGCTGGTTGAGCCCAAGTTGTTCCTCGAGACGGGCCAAATCCTCTTCGGCCAAGGCCAACTGCTCTTCAACTTGCCGACTGTGGGTTTTCAGGTTTTCGATTTCGGCCTGCTGCGCCCGTGTTTGTTCGACCAAGGCGCGGCTTTTCGACTCGCAAGCAGCCAGTTTGTTTTTCGGCACCCATTGGCAACCGCCTGCCACGCCAAGCCCAAAAGCAACGGCCAACAGCCATGCGACGGGTCCATATCGTGGATCAAGAGATGAGACCATGATTCGACTCCTTTCGAATCGTGAGCTTTGTGAGCCGAGCTGCCGCATCGTGGCGGCCCCGGCAAATGCTGCCGCCGGCTATCGTCTCGTTTCGCGCGCTGAACGAAGCGGCCAATATTGGGCAGCTTCTTTGTGTCTTTATGAACGTTCGTTTTCGGCGCGAGGGGTAAAAACCGATCGCTTCTGCGTTGCCGTTCATCGTATTCTCGCGGATCCGTCCGCGACGGGTTTGGGGGCGCGTTAACGCGATTTGGTCTAGCGCCGACCGACGAAGGTTGCTTTTCTGGCAGATTGTCAGGCCCGTCCGTGAATCTTCCGCGTTCCAGGCCCTCCCTTAAACATTTGCTCTACGCTTTTATTTATGACACTTTGCGTCTCTGAAGCGTTATCGTCAGTGGGCTTCCTGCCAGCGAGATGCCTTCCGTCCCCCGGGGAACCCGCTGCCGGAAAAAAACCGTCCGGCATCATCCGCCGAAGAGCCCCAAGATGGTGTCCATCACGGCGCTGCTCATCGGTAGCGGTCCTTCCCATACCCACATGTTTCGCATGAGGTCGTAGGTCATCATGCCGGCGATGGAGAGTAGCAGCCAGCAGATGCCGAGACTCAACACGCTCAAACCGGTGAACTGCGTTTCCCGAGCGGCGCCGGTAGCCACGGCCACCGGCATGGCCTCGGCCTGAGCCGCGGCGTCTTCGAGGCCAGCAGCAGGGGCGGCCGTTTCTTCCTCGAGCAAGCCCGCGTGGGTGTCTTCTTCGAGCAGATCGGCCTGGCCGAAATCCGATTCGCTATCGAGTGCGATCACCTGCGACCCGCTGTCGTCCGACTCTTCGAGCTCCGCAGCCTCGTCGATCGGCGTGAGCAGAAAATCGTCTTCCGAGCTTTCGTCGGTGCGAATCTCCTGTAGTTCTTCGGAGTCTGCATCGTCGGCCAACGAGATCAGCTCGTCGCCGGCCAACTCGAACTCGTCTTCTTGCGTACCGGTGATCTCGAGCGATGCCTCGTCGTCCTCGATTCCCAGTGGTTCTTCCAGCGAGATGCCGCTATCGGAAACCGAGGCCAGTGAAATGCCACTGTCGGCCGGCCGCTGCGTGATGTCGCTGCTTTGCGGTCCGGTGTCGAGCACCATTTCTTCCTCTTCGCCCCCCAATGCCGAAACACTGTCGTCATCGGTCACGATGTCGGCCAGGTCGAAATCGTCATCCTGCAAAGAAAGCTCGTCGTCGAGCGAAACACCCAAGGCATCCGATCCCAATGCAAGTTCGCTGCCCGCGTCGCTCGGCGACTGCGTGGGTTCTGTGCCCAGTCCGATATCCGAACCCGCCCCTTCCAGATCGCCTGGCAGTTCCAGATCCAAATCGGAGCGAATCTCCGTCGGTGCATCCGGCTCGACTTCGCCTGTTTCGCCTTGATCCACCACGCCCGAGTCGCTGACAACCAGCTCGACGTCGCTGCCCTTGCCTGAGCCGGAAGCGGGCACCAACTGCACGTCGCTGCCGCCCAACACATCGCTACCTTGTCGGTCTTCGTCGGTAATGATGCGAACATCGCTTTCGTCAGGCGAGGGCTCACCCGAACGACCGATGATGGTGCTCGATGTGCCGGGGTCCGATTCTCCCAGTTCGTGCTCGCTCAGCAGAACCACGTCGGCACTGTCTTCGTCCAGGTCGATCGGCAAATCGAGCAACTCGCCGGAATCGGGCTCGGCCTGCGACTCGGTTTGTTGCTGCGGTGTTTGCGCTTCGGCCAACTGCTGCTTGACTCGCTCGATTTCCTCTTCCTTGAATTTCCACGTACTGCCATCGCGGTAGCCATGAATATCGTGGCGCTCGCGCATCTGCGTCAGCTCATCTTCGCTGATGCCAAGCATCTCAGCAGCTTTACTAAAACTCACAAACTTGGCCATTGCGGCCCCCCTTCTCTGTTGCCAGACGTTGTCGCTGTAAAAGCAAACATGTCATCTCGGCCAAACGGTCGCTAGACACGCGACCTCCTCGCGTCGCGAATCGAAGCTGGTTTTCGAACTCGAAATCTCAACGCGTCGAATCTTGCTGACGGTCGCCCATTCGCCTGGCTTCGCCGATGGTTTGGGGTCCGTCGGCCTGGAAGCGCCGGCGTTCTCGTATTCCTAGGTTCCTTGACCTTCTTGGATCTTCTTGCATTCCCATACGTTTCGGTTCCCAAATGTTTTGGAGCACGCCGCCTTGTCGCACGCCGACGCCACTGCGATGTGG
>WGDQ01000073.1 GCA_015493185.1 Planctomycetaceae bacterium | reverse complement strand
TCACCCGAGGGAGAAGCCACGAGCCGAAGGGCAACCCCTCACCACCACCGCGGTTTCTTGCATTTCAGCCGCTCGCCCGATCGCGCCCCGCCGACGGCTCGCGCTTGTCGCGCCGGGCTCGGCACACGTCGCATGAGCTGGTTGATTCTTTACCGAACGCAACCACCAGCACAACGTGTGCAAAATGGTTGCCAATCGACCAGGAAAATTCGGCGTGTGTCGGCAGACGCGTTTTACCGGCAACCCATGCCGCCCCCGGCCGCCCCAAGTTGCCAACGCCGGGCCGCCTCCACGGCAGATGCGGCTCATGCCGACGCGTCGAGCTGGTCGACGAATCGCGCCAGTTGGCGAAGTGCTTCGTGCTGTGGCTGCGGGCTCATTCGCGACCGGCCGATCATTTGCCGCAAGAACTCGATGTTCTCGTCGTAAAGCTGGCGGTCCACATGGTACGGGTGGCCGTCTTTTCCCCCATGGGCAAAGCTGTAGGCGGCCGGGTCGCGACGGCTGACCGGGGCATTGTAGATCAACTCGGCAATCAAGCTCAGGCTGCGCAGCGTTTTGGCGCCCACGCCGGGCAAACCGAGCAACTGCTCGAACCGCTCGGGCTGCGCCTCGTAGGTTCGCAGCAACACTTTCTTCAACTGCGACGGCCGTATGTCGTCGACCGACAGCCGATGCCGACGCGGCATGTGCAGATCCAGCAGCGGCCGATGCTCGAAAACATGAGGCCCAACCTCCCGTAGCAGCTTGTCTGGCTGCCACGAGGCCAGATCGGTGGCGGCCTTGCGGTTCGAGTCGCCCTCGTCGGCCACCAAGTTCAGCGCCGATTGCCGGGCGTCGGAAGCCACCGCGGCATGCGGCTCGTTCACGAAATCGTCCACATCGCTGCTCAGCCAGTGGTATCGCCTCGCATAGCGATTCGTGGTGTTCATTCCCTGCTGTACCACGCACCAAGGGCCTCCGGGCTGAAACAGAAACGCATGGTGGTACAGCTCGTAGCCATCTTGTACGGCCGCGCTGTCTACCTTGGCGCTTAGCCGGCTGGCGTAAACCAGCCGCGAGGCGTCGTCGCCGGTGTGCTCGCAGGCCTGGGCAATCTCGTCGGGTGTGCGGCGGCTGGCCGCCCCTTTGCCACCGCACACCACAATGCCCAGGTCGTCGCCCATCCGCTGATACGCACCTTTCAAGGCACCGCACACCGTGGTCGTCACGCCGCTGGAATGCCAGTCGAACCCCAGCACGCAGCCGAAGGCCTGAAACCAGAACGGATCGCTCAAACGGCGCAGCAACTCGCCCGGACCGGCGTGCTCGACCACCGCTTGGGCAATGAGCCCGCCCATCTCGATCATCCGCCGCATCAGCCACGGCGGGGCCTTGCCACCGTGCAGCGGCAGATGCGCCGTCGCACGCGCTGCGATGCGTCGTCCCATGAATCTCCTCAACCACCCGACGCTGGGCCGGTGTTTGCTTGCCGCGCCGCTGTGCTGTTGTCGTGCTGTCGGCATCGAGCCTCGCGGGGCAGGCCGTGCAAGCAGCAACGCATCTATTCAAAACACCGAACGAAATACCAGAGGCAGGCCGAGCCGCTCGGCGCTTCCTGTCCGTTCAAAAAATTCGTCCCTCAAGAAAAATCGGCCGGCGGGCACGATGTCATCCCTCATGCAACCGCCGCGTTGCCGCGCTGTGCCGCTTCACGGCGCGCCCTTGCACATTTCTGGTTTCTGGATGGGATTACCACCGAGGGCGCTGGTCGGGAAGGCCCAGTTGCTCGCGGGCCCAACGGCCGACAATCCAATATTCGAACCACTCGCCGTCGTAAGCCCGCATGGCCGCTACAAGCACATACACCAGCGCCCCCACGGCAACGACCCCGCCCAGAGGCACCGTGATCACCGCTCCCAGACCGCAGGTAAACACCGTTAGCACAATACCCACGATCGACATCAACAGCAGCGCGAGCTGAAAATAAAGCGACTGAAGCGCGTGAAAGGCGACAAACATCGACCGGTTGCGGTAGGCCAAATAAATGATCAGCGGGGCCACATACTGACCGACCGCGCTCACGTAGCCCAGCAGTCCGAACAGATGCGCCAGCATGGCCCACAAACGTTCGTCGGAATTGGGGTCCAACGGTTCGACATCGATTGGCATGGCGGGCGTGCTCCGCGTCAAATCGTGATGAGCGAACGACGAACGGTCTCTCGCGGCGCTGAAACGTACCGCTGACCGACGCGATCGCAGAAACCCTCGATGTACCGGCGCACGATGCGTCGGCACCCGACTGTGCGACGCCCAGCGCACCGGATTGCGCGCACCACGTCGCAACACATCTTGGCGGTGCCCAGCGGCAATTGAGGCTCGACGTCGCTCGAGTCGCGAAGCGGCGTCTCGTGGGCCGGCGGGCAAATCGGCTTGCAACCGCCCCCCGCGCCCAACGGCACGAAGGCTACCGCGCTGTGTGGTTTCGCGTCAACGCGCCATGCGAGAGCTGCCAACCCCCTTTGCTCGTGTGCATACAACGGTGCATAGGATCGGCCCCCACAACGACGTGGCTCCGCAACACAATACGACGTGACACGTCCGGTGTCGCCCGCTCGCACTGCATCAGGCCCCACAACGACGCACAATACGACCTGGCTCCGCAGCGCAATACCGGTTGGCGGTGCAAACAGCGTCGGGAGGCACAACAAATGCGGCCATCAACACCCACGGCGTGCGGCCCCAAAATGCGGCTTGTCCGTGCAGCATAGCGCGGTTTGTTCCCCCGCGCGGTGGCTTGCAAAGTCGAGCGACCGCCGTAGTAACAGCCGACAAGGTGTATTCGCAACAGGCTGCGACTTCTTGGGCCGTGCCGATCGCTTTCTGCCGGCACGGTAGTTTTTTGCTGGGGGTGGTCATTTTCTGGCGACCGTGGAAATGGGGGAACTTTCGATCGTTCGTGCCGCCGGACCGGCCGTGCTTGCCGATCGTTCGTGCGGTCGCATATTGCTGTGTGAAAGGCTTGCGTTCTTCC
>WGDQ01000072.1 GCA_015493185.1 Planctomycetaceae bacterium | reverse complement strand
TCGGCTCTGCACCGCCCGAAGCTCGACGTTTCCGGGAATGTCTATGTCCGCGACTTTGCCATTGGGCCCGCTTGGCCAACCCGTTTCCCCTTCCGGAGGCCGCCGAACCGTTCAATAGGTCCGGCTCAACAGGCCCGAAAGGGTATTGGAAAATGCCACAACGTCACGAACCTGCGGGCACAAGTAGCTCGCTGATTCCGACGTTGACCCGGTCCGGCAACGTTTGTATATTTGTGCAAATGAGCAATCAAAAGTCAAATCGTTTGTTCGCCCAGCCGGCTTGTTGCCGCTTAGCCGACCTGTTGTCGCCCAAGCTGTTCAAGGCGCTGTCGGCCCCCAGTCGCATCCACTTGTTGCTGCAATTGGCCGATTGCGGGCGGCCGTGCACGGTTTCTGAATTGGCCGACTGTTTGCAGGTGGATGTGTCGGTCGTTTCCCGCCACCTGGCAGCACTGCGCGAGGCCGACATTCTTAGTGTGGAAAAACGGGGAAAGCACGTTTACTACTCGGTTCGCTACGGCCAAGTGGCGCAGACGTTGCGCGGGTTGGCCGATGCAATCGACGCCTGCTGCCCCAGCGACAAGGAGCTTGCAAGCAGGCTGCCGCAGGAGAGTCGTACGCCGACGGATACCTTGCGTCTGCTCCACCACGGCAAAGATGAATGTTGTTAAGACGGGGGCGGCGGCGTTTCTATCAGCCGTTCGCTCTATCAACCGTTCGCCACACATGATGCACGGATGCGAATCGGCCGATTTTCTGGTGCCCTTATCTCCACGAGCAATTTGCGTGTTTGCAGGCGATGCGCAAAAGCCGACTCAGCCTGCCTGGCCCCTTTAATAAACATTGCGTGCCTGAGGCAGAGCGTTCGCACGACGGCACGATGTGTTGAATCGTTGGTTTACTGAATTGTCTGTTTATCAGAGGAAAGGCGCGCGTTTCGATGACAAATACGAATGACGAATCGCTGAAGCATGCCGTCCGCGAGCGATACGGTGCGGTGGCACAACAAGCAGAAACAACGGCCGGCGAGCCCACGCGGCGCGTGGCTCAGGCATTTGGCTACGACCGGCAAGAGTTGGAGAGTATTCCGGCCACGGCCAATATGGGGCTCTCGTGCGGAAATCCCACGGCGATCGCCAACCTGAAAGAGGGCGAAACGGTGGTCGACCTCGGCTGCGGCGGCGGGCTCGACGTGCTGTTGGCCGCCCACAACGTCGGGCCACAAGGCCGTGTGATCGGCATCGACATGACCGACGACATGGTTCAGTTGGCGCGCCGCAACGCCACGAAGGCCGGGGCAACCAACGTGGAAATCCACCGTGCAGAGATCGAGTCGCTTCCGCTACTGTCTGAAAGCGTCGATTGCGTGATCAGCAATTGCGTTATCAACCTGGTGCCGAACAAAGAGCGTGCGCTGTCTGAGATTTTTCGCGTCCTGCGGCCGGGTGGTCGGCTGGCGATTTCCGATATCGCGCTGAAGCAACCGCTGCCCGAGGAAATCGGACAAGACCTGATGGCCTACATCGGTTGCATTGCAGGAGCGATCTTGATCGACGAGTATGTGGCCCTGTTGCACGCGGCCGGCTTTCAGCAGGTGCGCGTAGAAGATAGCCACGCCGATCTGAACGCCTACGCTTTGCTGGCCGAAGGAACGACCTGCTGTGCCGGCGCGCCGTTGCCATCTGCCGACGAAACAGCCACAGACGGCCCGTCGCTGCCGATCGCCGCAACAGGCTGCTGCGGCCCCGCTTCTGAAGCAACATCGCCTGCAAACACATCGGCAGGCAGCGAGCAAGACTCGCTGCACAAGCGGTTGGCAGAGCTAACGTCGCAATACGACATCAACCGCTATGCGGCCAGCGTGAAGGTATTGGCGATGAAGCCTGCCGGGGCGAGTTGATGCTGAGTTTCACGCAGCGCGAGCAGCGGTGTTCGTGTGCGGCGACAGCCGTTTGCGGACGACGTGGCCCAGCGGTTCGAACTCGAAACCTTACGATCGCGATACGTTCCAGCTGCGCGATGTTTCGCTGCCCGCGGCAATCGAATCTGCCAGTTCGAAGTTCAATCAACGTTGGCAACGCAAAACCGCGCTGTCTGCGCGCCCAGAAAGTCCTCGGTGCCGGCAACTTGCTTCGCCGCGCGCCGGCACGGTCTTTGGGGCGGCAATTCACATGCAGCGAAGGCCGCTGCAAAACACGAAGTGTCGGAAGAGAAAAGAGGAACACGCCATGGGCGGCCGCGTATTGATTCTTTGCACAGGCAATTCGTGCCGGTCGCAAATGGCCGAAGGCTTGTGGCGACAGTTAGGTGGCAAGGCGTGGGAGGTGTATTCTGCCGGGTCGAACCCCGCCGGCTACGTACACCCGCGAGCGATCGAGGTGATGCGCGAAATCGGTCTCGACATCAGCCGCCAGGAGAGCAAATCGCTGGATCGTTTTCGCGACGAGCCGTTCGATCTGGTCATCACCGTGTGCGATCGGGCCCGGGAGTCGTGCCCGGTGTTTCCCGGCGCGCGAGAAACGCTGCACTGGCCGTTTCCCGATCCGGCCCACGCCACGGGAAGCGAGACCGAAGTGCTGGCCGCCTTCCGCACGGTGCGCGATCAGATTGCCAAGACGATACGCGATTACCTGGCCGCGCACGAAGCCTGATGCTTCCTGCCAATAAGAAGGTGTCTTCAAGATCCAATCCCGGCTTCGATCGCGAGCGAGCCGACCGTTTCGTCAGCGGTCCGCATCGACCAGTCCAAGGACAATTCGTCTGCTCACCATCTCGGGCCTGGAAGCGCTTTTGAAGACACCTTCTAACGCGAACCCGGGCTTTCAGCCAGTGCGCGCGTCGTAACGCGTTGGCACGTTACGTGTGGACCGTGCGAGTCGTCCGTCCGTGGTGCCACAAGTCCACGAGCCGCCGATGCGTCCTGGACGCCATCGGTCGTGTGCAATGGGCGGCACCGCCAAACGCCAACCGGGCCACGCCATTCACCCATACGTTGTGGATCGCTCGCGAGCAACTGCGCCGCTTAACGGCGCAGTTGCCAGCCGAAGGTGGCCGTGATGCCAGGACCGTCGACGCCCGAACCGTGAACGCGGTAGGCTTTGTCGAAAATGTTTTCGAGGCCCAGCGAAACCAGTTGGTTGCGTCCCAGATAGCGACCCATCCGCAGGTTGATGGTGGTGTAGCCGGGCGTTCCATCGACGGGAATGCGCGAGTCGCGGATGTCGCGAGCGCTGAGTCGATCTTGCCGGCGAACCATCCAGGCATAAATGTCGAACCAGTTTCGGCCGGTTGTGCGTCCCAGGTCGACCGGTTCGCGCCATCGCAGGCCAAGCACACCCTGTGCCGGCGGGATGCGGCTGATGGGCTCGTTGGCCGTGCGGTTCTTGCCGTATGTGTACCAGAAGTTTCCGTACGCGCTCCACGTGGGCGTTAGCAGATATTCGCCCGCCATCTCGTAGCCGTTGATGATCGCATCGCCCACATTCCGGCGTTGGAAAAAGTCGACATCGTCGTTCGGGTCGTTCGGATCGCCGATGTCGGTGCCGACCAACACACGGTCGATCAGACCATCGAGATTGGTCCAAAAATAAAATGCCTGACCACGGAGCCGGCGGCCATCGAGCTTGATGCCGACTTCGTAGTTGATGCTACGCTCGGGTCGCAGCCCCAGTGTCGGCAGGTCGACGCCCTCGTTTACGTTCGAGGAAACCGAGGTCAGCTCGTCAAGCAACGGTGCGCGAAACCCTTCGGAAACCGACCCGACCAAGTGCACGTCGGAGGCCACCGCGTAGGTCAGGCCCACGGTGCCCGTCCAATCTTGGAAGTTGGGGGCAATCGACGTGGGGGTGGGCATCACGTTGGGAAAGGCCGGATCGTTCGGATCGAAAAGCGATACGGTGGCTCCGGCGTCGATATTCGTGTAGCGGAATCCGGAGATGGCCGTCAAACGGTCGGTTACCGCCACATCCCACTGCAAGAAGGCACCAACACGCTCGTAGATCGCATCGGGTGGGAATTGCGGCGTACGCGTGGTCACCGTGCCGGTTGTTTCGTCGATGCGGACCGCCGAAGCGTCGACATCGTCGTAGTACCAATCCACACCATAAGTAACGTAGCCCAGGCCGCCTAGATCGGTGCCCAACAGGAAGGTCAGACCGGTGGTTTCAACGTCGAACTGCGAATCGTCCAGATTCGTGCTGGTCAGCGGCTTGCGGCGGTCGGTGCGTTCTTTCTGCCGACCAAACGAAGCGGTGAACATGAAGCTGTCGATCACACCGTCGAGGTTCACGCCTTGCCAACGGATATAAGCCAGATCGCGCTGCTGCGGATCGAAGCGACGAAACTCTTTCGGGAACTTGTCGCTGCGGGGCACACCGTTTTGTTCGAGATGTTGCAGCGAGACGGTCACCCACTGGTTGTCGTCGAGCAGATAGTCGAACCGCACGTCGCCGGCGTTTTGGCGATAGTCGGTAAACGGCTGTCGGCCCAGCTCGCCGCCACGATCCAGGTTGTTCACATCCAGGTAGCTGGCCCCCGCAAAGACGCCGCCGCGACCCACCCAGCCCTCGACATTCAGCCGGCTGTACGAGCCCGCGTCGGCCGTGCCGAAGTATTCGATGAACTCGCCTCCGAAATAGTCGTTCCAACGGCCGAATCGTCGGTCGGCACCGCGTGTGACGATGTTGATCACCCCACCGATGGCATCCGAACCCCACAGCACCGATTGCGGACCGCGCACGACTTCGATCCGCTCGATCATGCCCGGGTCGAACAGGGCGAAGTACTGGTTGGGACCAAAGCGAAACGTGGAGTTGTTGACGCGAACGCCATCGACCAAGATCAGCGTTTCCGGACCTGTGAGCCCCCGCACAAACGGCGATGCTTGCCCGCGCCCGGTGCGTTGCACCAACACACCGACTTCGCGTTCCAGTGCCTCGACCATGTCGCGTGCGTTGCGTTCGGTAAGCTGCTGCCGGTCGATGATGGTCACCTCGCGGGGATCGTCGAAAATACTGCGTGTGCCACGCAGCGCGCCACTGAGCCCCTCGAACCGCTGATCCGACAACCCCGGAAACAACAGGGGCGAATCGAACGAAATCTCGGGCGTCGGAGACGGGGTGGGCGGCAGCACGTCTTCCGACGGCGGCGTGACCGTAACCGAGGGCAACTCGGGCTCAGCCTCGGACGACGGGGCATCGCCTTGTGGCGCATCTAATGCCGATGAATCGTCGCCGGGCAAAGCATCGTTGCCGGACTGCCCACCGCCTGGCTGCCCATTCTGCTGCGATGTTTCGACATATCGAGCCAGCGGGCCGGATGACCCCAGCGCCGAGAATTCCAGATCGGCAGCATGACACCATCCGGCCGCGGTGAGCGCCACACAGCACACGACACAGAGAGAAATACGAGAAGCAACCCGGCGACGGATGGCCCAGGCTCTTTTCCTTCCTTCACTCATTGGAGTTCTCCAGAAAGGACACGACGATCACTGGGGGCACGGCGAGTTTGAAGCCGGCAAACGACAATGCCACCCGAATAGGTGGCACAGTTTGTACCTATCGACGCGTACCGGTCGTGTGCTTTATGCGAGTCGAGACGGTTGCACCGGTCACCCTCGATGCACCGGTTTGCGGCAACTCTGCCGCCTACCAACTTTTCCCAGTTTGAAAGCAGGCCCTGCATGATTTCGCCGGAACGCGAACGGCAGGCGCAGTGCCCTAGGTTGCGGCCAAAGCAGCGCCGCACCCCGCGCTTTCTGTGCCAGCAGTTTTCTGTGCCAGCAGTCAAAGAGGATCGACGACACGGTCGGTGGATAAGGCAAACCAGAGAAGGCGAGTACGAGAAAAACGAGCAGACCAGAATAATGAAGACAGGAAACCAAGAAGTCGGGAAGCAGCGGACCGCGGGCTGAAACGCACCGATAGGAGAGAGCAGCACGCATCGGTCGTACGCCGCGGCGCGATATGGTTCGCATTTTCTTCGTTGCAACTGCGCATCCAGCGTCATCGGGGCCCGCGTAAGCGAGCGTGCTAGCAATGCGACGAAAGCATCGATGCCCATCGCTATGGCAACCGTGCCGCACTGCGGGGCCGGGTCGCGCAACGAAGCCGGACTGCACAAATCGCTCGACGATGGCATCCGCCTGGCGCGAGGTGGGAGGGGGAGGACGTTAAAATTTTTGCCGTTGACTCGGTTTGTTCGGATGCGATACGAACAGATGCTCGATCGATCGACACATTCGCGGTTTCGATCGACCTGACCGTGCGGCGACCTTTTGATGCTGCCCACCTGACGCGGTCGTACGGTTCACCCCAGGATCACGAGGGGCCACTTTCTCCACGGACGGAGCCGTGACCGGGCAGCCTGCTTCATCTCTTGCCAACTCATCGTCCGATGGGCGTGCATGCCACGCCACTCGGTGGCTGATACTACTTCCCACCACATCGCTGTTGGCTGCCGTAGCGGTGATCTACGATGGCTGGCGACTTGCGCAAGCGAGCACGCTGCGCAACGTGTCGGTCATCGTGTTGTTGTTGGCCGCCATGCTTCAGGCCAAGATTGTTGCCCGGGCTCACCGCCGAAGACTGCCGGGTCACCGCTTGGCGCTCTATCGACAGCCGATTTACCGTCGCTGGGCGTTCGCCGGACTGGTGGCATGCTACGGTTTCTCGCTGCTGCTAACACGTCATGCGGAAGCCCGCTATGCTTTCGCCGCAGCGTTGTCGGTGTGGTACACCGCGGCACTGCTGCCGTTGGCCTCGGAAAATCACATCTGGCGGCATTTGGCCGCCGCGCGGCAAACCCGTTGGATGGTTCGCTTCGGTCATGCCGGCTTTGCGGTGGCCGTGCTGCTGCCGGCTGTCGAGCTGGGCATTCGCTTGCACGATCTGGCCGCTTCGCAGCCTGTGTCGCAGCGTTTCGCGCTGCACCAGCATACGTTGCCACCTGGCAGCGAGTGGCAAGGCTGGCGGGTGAACCGGGCTGGCTACTGCGATCGCGAATTTCCCGCACGCCGGCGCGCAGGCACGTTTCGCCTGGCCGTTATCGGCGATGCAATGCTCTTGAGCGGCAACGAGCAAACCAACGTGTTGGGCCAACTGGAGCATCGGCTTGGTGACTTGGAAGCATTGCGTTTCGCTCTGCCTGCGGCGGGTCCGCGAGAATACGCCACCGTGTTGGCTCAGGATGTGGCCTCTTATCGCCCCGACCTGGTGGTGGTTTTTATCACCTTGGCCGACGACGTTTTGAGCGATCGGGAGCCGCCGCATTTGCTCGATTTCGATTGGCAAGGTCTGCGGCTTTGCCAATGGAGCGCCGCAATGCTATCGCAACGGGGCGGATTGAGTGTCTCAGCCCTGCCGCTGCGGCAATGGCCCGACTACGAACACTATTTGCGACAGGCGGCAACGCAACTGTCGATTTGCCGCGCGACGGTTCGTGCCGAGACAGCCGAAGGCTGGCGTCGAACGTTCGAACAGCTCGAACGTCTGGCAGAAGAGTCGGCACGCCGCGCCATTCCGCTGGCTTTGGTGCTGATACCGTGTCGTTATCAGGTCGAGCGGCACCTTCGCGACCAGCTTTGCCGGCGAGCCGGCTGCCGACCGGAGCAGATCGACCTCGGCCTGCCACAACGGCGCATGATCGAGTTTGCCGCATCGCACGATATACCGCTGCTCGACCTGCTGCCCCACTTGCAAGCGGCCGACGCCACGCTCTACGTGCGGCATGGCGACGACTGGAACGACGCTGGCAATCGAGTGGTGGCCCAAACCCTTGCTCGGTGGCTCCGCTCGCAGTTCGGCATTCCGCGAGCCGCCGAGCTGGTGGCTCGCGACCATTAGCTCCCAACTGCGCAAGCCACCGGAGCCACAAAACGAACCCATTTACGATGGGATGCGATGCGACGCGCCGGAGGCACCTCGAGCCGGGGGAACACAGCCGCCGCGGCACAATCGGGCGTGGCGAGCATTCGCTTAGCCCTGCCGTAGCCGGCGTGTTGGCATCGGGGCCAGTTAGCG
>WGDQ01000071.1 GCA_015493185.1 Planctomycetaceae bacterium | reverse complement strand
GCCCGACCAAAAGACGGAAACGCGCCGCCAGAACAGCCCATGCCCCGGGATGCTTGCCTTATGCGGCCTCACGGCCCACCCACCTCGTACTCAACCATCGGTTTCGCCAAGAAAAAACGACATCAAGCGCCAGCCTTCGTCGAAAGCCAGGTCCGAGGCATCCGCTGCCGTTTCATGATAGGCCGCGGACTTATCGGCAGCGATTCCAGTGCCGCACATGGCCGCCGGCACCCAACCGTGGCTGTGGGTTTTCGTTCTGAGCGGTGTGGGATGATCGGGCGACACCAGAATGCGGTAATCGCCCTGTTCCCGCAAGGCCGCGTGCACGGGGCCGACAATCTCGCGATCGATCGCTTCGAGGGCGGCGATCTTGGCATCCAAATCGCCTTCGTGCGACGCCTCGTCGGTGGCCTCGATATGAACGCAAACCAGATCGGTCTGCGCGTCGCGAAGAGCGTTTACCGCATAACGGCCCTTTGCCGCGTAATCGGTGTCCAAATAGCCTGTGGCGCCGGGCACTTCGATCCGACGCCAGCCGAGCAATGTTGCCAGGCCCCTCAACAAGTCGACCGCCGTGATCATGGCGCCCTGTTTGCCGTGCAATTCAGCGAACGATGGCAGCGTGGGCGCACGCCCAAGCCCCCATAGCCAGACGTTCGTTGCCGGCGGCTTGCCCTCGCGTCGTCGGCGGACGTTGACCGGATGATCGGCAAAAACCTCGACGCTGCGGCTCATAATCTCGTTGAGCAGATCGCTGCCCGGGCCGCGAGGATAATCGTCGATGACCGACTTGTCGGTCAGGTCGTGCGGTGGCGTGGTGCAGGTGTCGCGGCTGAAAGGGGCCGGATGCTGGCCACTTCGATAGATGAGCAAGTTGCGATAACTAACGCCCGGTCGAAATTCGAGCCGCTCGTCGGCTAGGTGCTGCGAGATAAAGGCCAGCAGTTCTTTGGCTTCCTCGGTAGAAATCTGCCCCGCCGTGAAGGACCGCATGGTTTGATCTTCGATCGTTACCAGATTGCAACGAATGGCCCAGTCATCGGCTGCCAATTCAATGTTCTGTGCTGCCGCCTCGAGCGGGGCGCGGCCGGTGTAGTAGCGATGCGGATCGTAACCCAGCAAACTGAGATTTGCGGTATCCGAACCTGGTGGCAAGTCAGCCGGAACATGGCTGGCGCGAGCCACGCGCCCACTGGCGGCAATGGCATCCATTTCAGGCGTGTGGGCCGCTTCGAGCGGTGTTCGGCCCGCAAGTTTCTCCTGCGGTTCGTCGGCGCACCCGTCGGGAATGATGATGGCATATTTCATGGTTCGTACCGCGTTGTGGTTTTCACCGGTTTGTCTTGTGGGACTTTGTTGTTTTTTGGGGCGAGTTTGCCGCTTTGCCTTTTTGGGCGCCTATTGCTTGTGACGTGTGATGCCGGCACTCGCGTGCCGGTCTCTCGGGGTTGGCTACTGGCTGCTACCACCAGGTTTCATTTGAGCAAGGTGTTTGAAAAAGTCTCTGCCGACCGTGTTCTCGCAACAAGCCACACACCTCGTTTGAAGGCAGGGCACTTTTCCGACCGGTGGCCTGACATTCTCGTAGCCGATGGGAGCGTGAATCCAGGCGGCAAGCAGCCTACTTTGGGACCGGGGAAAAAACCAAGCCGCCCCCTTCTAAAATCCCACTCAGTCGCCCACTCGCAATCGCACGGCTTCGGAGCGGACGCATTCCAGACGGTTGATCTCCTCGATGGCCTTTCGCGTCGCTCCTTCGGTCGTCTCGTGCGTCATGATGACCAGCGGCACAATCGCCGTGTCGGGCTTTTCCGCTTCGTGCTGGATTACCGACGCGATCGAAATAGCATGCCGACCGAGCACGCCCGCAATCTCGGCCATTACAGCAGGCCGGTCATCCACATCGAACCGCAGGTAGTAGCGGCTTGGCACATTGTCATAATCTCGCGGCGCGACACGTGCATACTGCGACGACCAGAGCTGCAACGTCCGAAATGTGATGCCGGTACGGCCCACGGCCGTGTCGATCATATCGGCCACCACGGCCGATGCGGTCGGCATTTGCCCGGCTCCCAAACCGTGAAAGAAGACACTGCCCACCGCATCGCCCACCACACGCACCGCGTTGTAGGCGCCGCGAACCTCGGCCAATGGCGTGCCGATACGTACCAACGTGGGCGAGACATGCAGCTCCAAGCCTTCTGGCACGAGCCGAGCCACGGCCAATAGTTTGATGCGGTAGCCCAATTCTCGAGCATAGCGCATGTCGGCAATGTTCACATGGTCGATGCCGGTGCGGGGAATTTCACTCCAGTGCACACGGGCGCCGAAGGCCAAATGCGCCAGAATAGCCAGTTTTTGTGCCGCATCGGTGCCGTCTACATCCATCGTGGGATCAGCCTCTGCATAGCCGTGACGTTGCGCTTCGGCCACCGAAGCGGCATAGTCTGCCCCGCGTTCCTCCATCTGGCTCAATATGAAGTTGCTTGTGCCATTGAGTATGGCGTGCAGCGACTCGATTTGATTGGCCGACAGACATTGACCAATGTTTGTGATGATCGGTATCCCGCCCGCCACGGAGGCCTCGAACGCGATCGAACGCCCCAGCTCTCGTGCGCGATCGAACAGCTCGGGCCCGTGCTCGGCCAGCAGCGCCTTGTTGGCGGTCACAACGTTTTTGCCGCTTTCCAACAGTTTGAGCATTATCGTTCGGGCAGGCTCTAAACCGCCGATCAACTGCGCCACCACTTCGATTTCCGGGTTGTCGGTCACTTGGCGCAAATCGTCGGTGAGCACGCCTTGTGGAAGCTCGATTTGCCGGGGCCGTGACCGATCGCGGACAACGACCTTTTCCAGCCATAGCGTGCGACCGGCGTGCCGGGCCGTGCGGTCTCCGTAATCGAGCAACAGGCGGGCGACCCCCGTGCCCACGGTGCCCATGCCGACAATAGCAACTTTGGTTTTTTCCATGATGGAGCGCGACGCGAAACGGTGTTGCCTCGTCTCTTCCGCGAAACAGGGACAGCCGCATTAACCGGCCCTATCGATGCCACATGCTGCGCCGCGCCTCGCCGTACTGTGGGCAGCGCGTCCTGAACCAGCATCTCTGGCATGCCAGCGGCAGCGTAAGCCGAGCGGGGGCCAAGGGGTGCCACATTTGCGCAACCAAGGCGAGACGAGTGATCCAATTCGCGCCTCGTGTGGTCCCCGCAGCCGCCGCGACACCGACCGACCTTAAGGAGACGAAAACCGCCATCCTAGGTTCGGCCACGGCCAAGCGTCAAGCCGCGCAGGTTGCTCAGGTCGCTTGTCGGCATGTCGAGGCTACGACGCTGCAAAGCAGGGGCTTTCCCGATTGTGTGTAGGGCAGCATGCCGGCACGATGCGTTGCCAGGCAGGGTTTGGGGGGACGGTTCGGACTTACCCATCGAGTGGCGAGCGATCTATGGGTGGCGAATACCGCACGGCGGCCTCTTCTCAAACGGCCTCAATCGCCCGGCGATACGATCCGGCAAGCTGGCGAATCGAACTGCCCCGTCCGTAGCGTTGGCAAATTCGCAATCGTCCCGAGGCGGCCAGTGCCCGGGCACGCGACCGGTTGGCCAACACTTCGCGAATGCCATCGGCCACCGCCTCGGCCGAACGATCGACCATGATAGCCGTCGAATCGTCTATCAGCGGATCGCTCTCAGCGGCCGGATGCATGCACAGCACCGGAACTTCCATGCTGAACGCTTCGAGATGCGAGCTGGCGGTGGCGGCATCGGCTGAAGGCAACCAGACAAAGACGTTCAGCGAGCTGTACCAGCGCGGGAATCGCTCGTCGGGCGTCCAGCAGCGCATTCGCGTCGTCAGGCCGTAGCGTTTGGCCAATCGGGCAACTCCTTCGCGACTAGCGGGCGTGTCGCACAAGAGCGATAGCCACAGCGGACCGAGTTGCTTTTCGGCGCGAGCCATGCCCTGCATCAAAATTTCGATGTCGCCCGGCGTGGCATGGCGTGCGTCGGCACCGATCAACAATGCGTGGCGTCCGACCCTCAAAGCAGCCCGCAGGTCTTGGTCGACGCGCTGTCGGCAAAACCGCTGCGTATCGACCATCGTACGAATCACGTCGACTTGTCCTGGACGACATCCGAGCCGGCAAAGCTGCCACGCCAGTTGATTATTGGCTGCGATGATTCGATCGAAGCCGGGCAGCAATTTATGATCGAGCCGACCATCTTGTTTGATTTGCGTGCTGTCCAACTCGTCGGATGCCAGGCTGTCGGCGGCCGTGGCGACGAGTCGAAACCCTAGCAACGGTTGCAACAACATTGCCATCAGGTGGCTTTGGCCGTCGTGCGTGTGCACCACGTCGACACGCTGGCGCCGGATACGGCGCAGCAGACGCCACCAGAGCGAAATGTCAGCTCGCCCCAGCCGCACGACTTCTTGCCAACGCACGTGGGCTTCAGCCGCCCGCTGGGCCAGGGGATGCAGGTTGGTCTGTCGGGGTCGCACACACAGCACGCTAGCACAAACGTCGGCCGCTTGATCCGCATCGAACCGCTGGCACTGATCCACAATGGCCGCAATCCGATGCCGATCTTCTTCACCTCGCCAGTGGCACAGTTGCAACACATGAATCGGGGCCGCAGTCATGGTTGTCATCCTTCCACGTTCCTTCGCATCGTACGTGTGCTTCGCTGCCAGTCGGCGGCACGAACCCTCAAACGCAATGCCGAAAAAGGCCGACGACGCGGTCGAGGCAATGTCCGGCTATCCTCACGATTTGAAAGTGCCCGCGAAAGTTGGAGCGAAAGACGCGGCCGGCACCTCGTGCAATCCCGTGCTGAATGCGTGACACGGCACCGTTTGCTGTTCGCACCGCTCACGAATGCCCAATGCGTGCTTCCCACATTGCAGCACTCGGGGCTTCCCGTTGCGCGTCGGCTCGCACGATCTGCGGGCATGCGGATTGTCGGTCCGAGAGGTTTTGCCGTAGCCCGCCGATAGCGCTGGCGAAGTCGAACCTTGCACGCTATTGCGTGGGGCGCCATCAACCGTCAGGCTAACCGGGCAGCTTTCCCTCCTTGACAAAGCTACGTTGCGCTCAATTGGCGTGTTCCGACGCGGGCTGTCCGAGCACTTGCAGAGGCCGCATGTTTCCATGCTGCACGCTACGATGATGATTTATTCGATGCCGTCGTTGCAGCCGGACGCGCGGCACCTGTCGAGCGTGGCCGAAAAAGCCCTTCAATTCCGAGCAGCAGAATAATCCATAAGGCCAGCACCGACTCCTTCCAGTTGATTTTCGACTTGCCCCGCTGACGGTCGACGAACGTGATGGGCACCTCTTCGAATCGCGCGCCGAGCTGTTTCAGACGCCAGAGAATCTCCTCCTGAAACGAGTAGCCCCGCGAACGAAT
>WGDQ01000070.1 GCA_015493185.1 Planctomycetaceae bacterium | reverse complement strand
CGCCACAGCCATCGCCGTGGCAACGCAACCCTATCGCTTCACGCAAATCGCAACCACCCTGCGGCTTGCCAGTCCCGGCCTCACCGCCCCGCTTCCCATCAAACCCACGACGCGCTGCGCAAAGTTAGCGGCATGCGATCACGCGTCGGTCCGCGACGCACCGGTTGCCGTCGGCCAGTCGAAAGATCGCCGCTTGCCAACCGAAAAAAGGCGGCGCCGGCTGGCATTGCCGCGGCGTGCATCGCAGCACAACCTCATGCGGCCCGTGGACGAGCAATGGGTGTCGCCTCCGGTTGCTTCTGGAAAACCGGCGCGATATCGCCTGTCTGGGACACGCGTTCTCTTTCCGATCGCTCAGCAAGCCGCCGCCTCAACTGTGCTATCGCCCGGCAGTAGTCGCGCCGCGCTCGCAGCATTTCGGCCAGTCCAAGGCCACGGCCCACCAGCCGCGCGCTAAGGGCGCCGCGTGCTTCCTGCGCACTTCCGGCCAGCATTTGCGCCACCCGGCCCAGAATCGCGCGGGCCCATCCCCGCTGCGGGACGTGCCGCCAATACAGCGCTTCAAGCTGCCGGGCACGCGAGCAGGCTTGCGGCCAACTCAACTCGCGCACTGCTCGTGGCTCGGGCTCGGTTTGCATGAGACGAACGGCCGGTTCCAGTCGCACGCTGAGGCCGATGGCTCGCAAACGTAGACCCAACTCGATGTCGATCCACTCGTCTGCCACGTTGTGGGTTGTTTCGAGCAGTTCGGTCAGCACGTCTCGGCGAATAAACATCGCCGCACGACTCGGTGCCGTCACTTCTGAAGGTTCTGCGGTTGCCAAGCGGTCTTCGCGTACACGGCAATCGCGGCGGCAGCCAGCGCGCAGCTCTGTGCCAGCAATCGCCCAATGCGGCTGGCTGGTCCATCCTTCTACCACCACCGGCGCCACGGCCCCCACGCCAACATCGGCGAAATGGCGCATCGCCGCGCCGCACCATCCTTCGGGCACCTCGATGCCCGGCGAGAGCAAATGCACGATGGGTGCCCGGCAATGCGCAAGTGTCTCGCGAACCGAGTCCTGCCATCCCGCCCCCCGGCCGACGTCGATCAAACCGACCTCGTCGCTCAGGTCGTATGGGTCGGCATAGGGTGTATTCAGAGCAACCAGAATCTCGCAGTCGTCCGGGCGATGCATCAGCACCGAAACCAACCCTTGCTCCATCAGCGGCAGGTTTCCCAAGGCAGGAATAACGATGGACAACCTTGGCACGACATACCCTCGCTACAACTGGGCCGACCGACTGCAAACCGATTGCGGCACCCCGACAACCGAAAACAACGTGCTCCCAACACAACGCGTGCCACAAGGCGATCAGCCCTGATGCCGGGGGGAGCACTCCGCCGCCAAAGAGAAGCCCACGCGCCGCTGGTTTCTGTCAATCGGCTGGTGTCATTTCAAGAAAAAAAAAGACGATGCACGGCTCATCGTGATTTTCCCACGAAAACTTATGTCGTCTAATTGGCCCTCCCAATTCATATTGAGCCGACAAGATGCTTTCTTTTCCTCAGCCAACCCCTCAAACACAGCGCAAATATCCCATTTTCCCACGCAGGGCGGTTTGCCCCCTCAGCAGTGCGCATCAAGACTGCCCGGTCAGGGCGCCTCGCGCGATCGTGCTTTTTTGGTAAGCTGGCCAGTGTCAAAAATCCCAGCCCACGGCGACGCACACCGCCGCGCCGCAAAGTTGCCCGCGATGCGAATGTCCCCATCCGTCTGCTGTGTCGCGTGCGCCCGTGGTGCCAGGCGCGGTGCGATCGGCGTTTGAGAGTCTGCCGCTACCGCCCTTTCTGGACACGACTATGGAACCGATCCGTTTTCTTGTGTTCGATATCGAGACGGCCGCCGATGGCGAACTGATCTCCAAACTTCGTTACGCTGGGCAAAACCTCGAGCCGCAGCAAGCCGTCGCCTGCTATCGCGACGAGCTGATGGCCAAGTACGAGAGCGACTTCATCCCCTACACCTTTCAAATTCCGGTTTCGGTGGCCGTGGGCAAGGTTGGGGCCGACTTTCGCCTGCGCGATCTGGTGGTGCTCGACGAACCGCACTTCCGCCCCCATGCAATTACCGAGAAATTTTGGCGCGGCTGGGAGCGCTACCAGCGGCCCACGCTCGTAAGCTTCAACGGCCGAACGTTCGACATCCCGCTGCTCGAACTGGCGGCGTTTCGTTATGGCGTATCGGCTCCCGGTTGGTTCCGCTCCAATTGCCCCGCATACGAGCAGCCCCGCAACCGATTCAATCAATCGGCCCATCTCGATCTGCAAGAGGTGCTCACCAACTTCGGCTCCACCCGCTTCACCGGCGGATTGAACCTGGCGGCCAATTTGCTGGGCAAGCCCGGCAAAATGGAAGTGCAGGGCCACATGGTGCAAGATCTTTACAACGAGGGCCGCTTGCAAGAAATCAACGACTACTGCCGGTGCGACGCCCTGGACACCTACTTCGTTTTCCTTCGCACCCGCGTGTTGCTCGGCGAACTGCCACTGGCCGAAGAACAGCAGATCATCGCCGACACCAAGTGCTGGCTCGAGCAACAGGCCGACACCAGCCCTGCGTATCGCGCCTATCTGGAACACTGGGGCGACTGGCCCGACCCGTGGCGCGACACGCCCGAATCGAGCGACTCGAACCCCTCGCCAGCCTCGACGCCCTGAACAGCCCCACCATCGGCGCCGAAAAAAACCCGCTGTGCCCCAGCGCCACACCAGGGCTCAAGCTTCGCGCGTTTCTCCATGCGGAGAAGCCCGACGCACAACCTGGCGTGTTACGGCCTGACCATAATCCAAGTCGCCGGCGTAGCGCATCACAACGGGCACGGCCACGGCCCACAGCCGCTTCGGACGCGCCAGCATCCGACGGTTGAATGTCTCGACATATGCGGCCGCCTGGTCCGACGAAAGCAACTGCTGGTGCATCGGCCGCAGCGCCACGGCCCGAGGCGGAACCGCCCACCAGTGGCGAGGTCGCCAGCGGCGGTAGCCCACCAGCCACACGCGATACCCTCGCACTTCGGCCCCCTGGGGCACACCCACGGCCAGCCGCTCCGCACCGGCCCTGCTCAGCGCAGGGGCCTTGCCCGTGGTTCTCAGCCCGGCGCGGCGCCGCCAAAACCGGCCCTTCAGGCCCCGCACCCACAGCCCAACGCTTCGGGCACCGCAGCCCCAAGTTTCCGTGCAACTCGTTTTTTCACAACACGTTTCACGACACATAGCAAGCCAGCCCCAGCGATGCGGCGCCCCAGATTGCCTTGACACGAACGACGCGGGATAGTATACATACGTACAT
>WGDQ01000069.1 GCA_015493185.1 Planctomycetaceae bacterium | reverse complement strand
TTTTTTGTACAGACAACCGATCCGATTGGGGGAGGGATTTCTTGGCCATACTGAGAAACGATCCCAGCGTGCGAGTGGGGGCTGCGTCAGTGCACGAGTGGGGTTGGCATCGAGATCGTGCAGGGTCACGGGGCAGTTCGGCCTTGGTTGCCCCTGTGCATGCGGAGTATCCGAGCATCGCCGCGTGATTTGTGCTGCGATTGACGCGCATCCGCAGACTGCGATAAGCCCCAGCGTTGACGGCCAAGCAGGTTGGATCTAGCATAAAATCAAGTAGTTTAGCAGCCGGGCTGGTGGTCGCTCTGACGCTGTGGCCTGTTTGTTTCTCCCCTCTTTTCGTGCTTGTCGGGCGGACCGATTGGGGCAACTCATCGTGTGCTGATGATAACGGTCGCGACGCGCCACAGGTCGTCTCGCAGCAGGCATTTGCCCCTTGCCATCACTCGGAAGCGCGATGTGCTGAACTGTGGCGCGGGACGTTTTTTTCGGAGATCAACCCTTTTCGAT
Organism: Planctomycetaceae bacterium; assembly: GCA_015493185.1. GTDB lineage: Bacteria > Planctomycetota > Planctomycetia > Pirellulales > JAEUIK01 > WGDQ01. The sequence continues at coordinate 5,049 of WGDQ01000069.1, read as the reverse complement.
TGGTGCTGCCCGGTGCCGCTTTGGCTGTGGAAACGCGACGCCCGGATGAATGATGAATTCTGCACTCGAAAGGTGCGCGAAATGTCGACTGGCGATTTAGAGGGTCGGATGCTGATGCCGCTTCGTGGTTTGCAGATCGCCTGGCAGAAAAGGCGAAAAGCTCTACCCAACGTGCCGCGGTCGTGGCAGCAGGCACGACCGGGTCGGTACTTTGCGAACATTTTGGCAGCCGCTTTGCTGATGATAGTGTTTGCGCCGTGCCACGACGCCGTTGCACGGCAGCGAGGCGGAGGCGATCAGGAAATTCCCGCACCGGAAGATATTGAACTGACAACACGGGATGGGGTGATCCTGCACGCCACTTACTTTCCGGGCACGGAGGAAAAAGACACCGTGCCGGTGATCTTGCTGCACGACTATCAGGGACAGCGGGGACAGTTTCTCGATCTGGCCAAGCGACTCCAAGAGGAGGGGCACGCCGTGCTCGTGCCCGACCTGCGTGGCCATGGAGAAAGCACCGAAGTTGAAGGCATGAACAAGCCGCTCCGGGCCGATCGCCTGACCAAGCAGCAGTTTTACCGCATGGTGGAAGATGACGTGGAAACGCTGAAGCGTTTTCTCATAAGGCAAAACAACGAAGAACAACTCAACATCGACAAGCTCTGCGTGGTTGGCGCCGGCATGGGGGCCGTGGTTGCGATCAACTGGGCGGCACTCGATTGGAGCTGGCCACCACTGGCGACAGGCAAACAGGGACAGGACGTCAAGGCGCTTGTTCTGATCTCTCCGCCGCAGGTATTTCGCGGGCTGTCGACCAAGAATGCCCTGACCACCGATGCGCTGCAAAAGAAGATCGCCATCTTTCTCGCCGTGGGCCGTGACGACCGCCGGGCACTGGCTCAGGCGAAGCGAATCTATACGCAACTTCAACGAAGACGCACGCCCCAAGAACGAAGACGCACGCCCCAAGAACGTGAACAATTGCGAACGATCGGTTATCGCACGTCGCTGCAAGGGGTAAAGCTCTTGAAAAAAGAATTCCCGCTGGAAGACCACATCGTGAAATTCATCAACGAGATGGTCGCCAGCCAGAAGATTCCCTGGGCGCCACGCAAACCGCCGGTCGAGTAAGTCAGGCGGCTAGCCGAGCGTCGGGCCGGCGTCCTTTCCAGATGCCTTCGGCCGCGTGTACGCGGGCAAAATGCGGCGGCGATTTCAGGCGTCTTCGCGTCGCGGCATCGCGAAATTCTTTCGTTTCTCCCATGTTCTTTGCCCGGCTTGGCTTTTCGGCAGCGGGCGCATTGCTGGCAAGCGAGTGCGTGCGTACAGCGCGGCCATGCTTCGCGGAATGCCGGCGTGATCGGGCACGCCCCAGTGCGGCGGATCTGGCGGCGCTGCGCGGGGTAAAGGGGTAAATGCGTCGCCGTGCAATTCAGCACCAGAGCGGTCGGTTCCTCGTGGCTTCGTACGGCCTGCGCTGCGCTGGGCTCGAAGCTATCGCTGCCGCTGGAGCGAACCGGGAGGAATGGGGGCCAGCCCATCGCCGGCGGCAGGTGCGTGCGACGGGGACCGCGCGGGAACGCTGGCCGAAGGCGGCGGAATTTTGAGGCGCGCCCCGATTGGCAGAATATCGGGATCGCTGAGCACATCGCGATTGTACTCGAAGATTTCGCGGTACCGGTCGCCTCGGCCCAGGTATTTTTCTGCCAGGTACGAAAGCGTGTCGCCGTCGCGAATGACATGCGTGCGCACGGGAGGCTGCGTGCGAGACGTTGCAGCGACGGATGTTCTCCCTGAATTCGCACGCGTGCGATTGTTGCGAGCCGTGCCTTGCGAACTGCCCGCAGCAACGGTGGTTGCCGCAATCGTCACGTCGTGGCTGCCGGACTGAGGTGCTGCCGAGTTGCAAAGAAAACCGGCCGAGGGCCCTCCGGCCAAGGCTTCGGGGGGTTGCGACGGCGAGGGTGGGACGGCCGAAGGCTCGGCCGTTTGCGCAGCCGAACGCGAAGAAGACGATTCGGCGAAGCCCGATCCAAACCCCAGCCAGGACGAAGCGGGTGCCGAGCGATCGCGCGGAGCGCTGGTTTCTTCGGAAGACGGGGCTTCGGCACGGATTGGAGCCGACACGGCGGCGCCACTGGCAGGCATGCCTTCGCCAAGGTCGGTCGGGACGCTGTTTCCGCTCGGGTGGCGAAATAAGAACGCCCCGCCGAGACCGGCCAGGAGAATGCCGCACGATATGGCGATCTTGAGACGTTGCGACATCGGAAAATACGTCTTCCTGTAAACACCCAACCGAACGGTCTACTTTCCCGCTTCCACTTATCGGATCGTAGGGAGCGCATGCGGCAACTGAACCGTGTTGCGCAGGCCGGTTTCGAACGGATGTGGCCGGATCTTGCGGTTTGGGTAAATCAGAACGCGGCAAATGAGGCCGCCACGCCCCAGCTCCCGCCGACCAGACCGATCCGCGCTGCTGGCCGAGATGTGCCATGCCGGACTGCTTGGCTGGGTTGCGTTGGGGGTCGCCGCGTTGGGTGCGTCGTATCGGACATTGCGCTGTGTTGGACAAGCGATGACCGTACCGTATTGGGCAAGAGCTTACTACGCACTGGGATGCGTGAAGTGTGCTTCAACAAGCGGGCCGTCGCACGGTTCGCAAGCCCGAACCACCGGATAAAAGGGCAGCTTGTCGGCGGTCGGGAACGTTGGCAGCAGAAGCCGGGCAGAAGCCGGGCCTTGCGAAGAAAAGACGCTTCGGCAGAATGCGCGGAGAGCGGAGAGAGGAACCTGCTACTTCTCCTTTTCGGCCGGCATATCCCGACCATGCTGATGGAGAATGAGACGACGAACCTTGCCATGATCGTCAACAACGAAAGTGAGTCGGGCGTCGACGATGCGGTAGAAGAATTCCGTCTCCGAAGTGGGGTAGATGCGCAGCGCATCCTGACCAGTCAGGCGGGCCCAGAGGTGGCCGTCTTTCAACGTGATATCGAACACAGCGAGCGGTGCGAGTCGATACTGCCCAACGTAACGCTGCAATACCTCGGGCGGCAATTCGATCGGCACCGGTGGTTGCAGTGGTTCGACCGATTCGCCCGCCAGCAGGCGAAAGTACTGATTGCCCAGGCGATCAATCCAACCGGTAGCCGAATTGGCCAATACGACAACGCCGAGCGGTCGCTCGCGATGCATGGCGATGAACGAATGGTAGCCGCCGGTTTGGCCGCTATGTTGGAGTCGCTTTCCGTCAGCCGAAACGTGCCACCCTAGGGCAACGCTGCCTTGCTTCGGCCCGATTTCGAAGCGGGGCTGATGCGTCAGACGAATCGCTTTGTCCAGCGGGGTGGACAACGTGCCAAGGTTGGCTTGCAGAAACCTTGCCAGGTCGGCCACCGTTGAGCGCAACGCTCCTGCTCCGGCCAAGGCGGGAATATCCCAGTTGGGGTAAGGTTGACCGTCGGCATCGTGTCCGGCGGCCAAGCGGCGGCGCTGATCGTTGTTGAGCGTTATGCGCGTGTCGTGTAGCGCTAGCGGATCGCAGATTGTTTCAACGACCAGCTCTTCGTACGACTTCCCCGCTCGTTTGGCCAGGGCGACACCCAAGAGCCCGATGCCGAGATTGCTGTAGGCATAGCGCTCGCCGGGCTGCTTTCTTAGCCGATAGTGGGCCAGAAACTCGAACAGTTGGTCCAGGGTATAGTCGGCATAGGGATTGCGAGGATCGGCTGGATGAAAATTCTTAGGCATTCTCGGCAAGCCGGAGCTGTGCGTGGCAAGGTCGACCAGGGTGATGGGGCGCTGCTTGCCGTGAGGCAGTTTTCGGTCGGGCAACAAATGCTGGATTGGCTCGTCGAGTTGCACTTGTCCTTGCTCGACCATGACGGCGAGCAGCAGCGACGTGAATACCTTGGTGATTGATCCGATTTCATACACAGTACGTTCGTCGGGTTTCCGGGCGTCAGAAGCTGCCCCGTCGGACGACGCTTGCCCGTCCGATGACAGTTGCCCCACCGTTCCGTAGCCGGCATACCACACATGGCCAGCATCGACCCAGGCAACCGACCAGCCGACGACGCAGCGACTCTTGAGAAGAGGTTGGCCCAGGCGGTGAGCTTGCTCCAGCCAGAGCGGGTCGGCCGCCAGACCGATCGCACAGACGATGAGACCGGCGACGAACGTGAGCGCAGCCAGCAAACGAGCTTGCCACGGCGATCGATCTGGCATGGTTGTGCCCTGAACACTCGGCATTGGAAAGTCGCCCTTTTACGAATCGTGCGCGTTACGAAGTGCCGGTTTTTCCTGCATTCTTGTCAAGCCCCACGGGCTGCACGATTGCCGGTTCGACGCCATCCCTGCGGGCGGCAGCGGAATTGCCGCACCGGCCACCGGGCGCTCTGCTCTGGTTCAGGCCGCGGCACCGGAGGGGCCTCGGCTGCGGCGAGGTCTTCAGCTCACCATTTGCCATCTACCGACGTGGTATTAGCGCGGGGGTGTGTACCACCGACGACGTACCGGGGCAGGCAACGAGGCCAGTTGATCTTAAGTTTAGCCGTTGGCAATGCTTTTCGCTCGCGACTTTTCGCTGCTTGCTGCTACTGGTTCGACCAATTACGATTGACGATCTTGCCCGACCTGCATGCCTGGAACAGGCGACGTGATCGCGCATTGAGAGAGCCCGCCCAGCAGGCCTGAAAAACCGCATGCGGCCGCAGTGGGTGCATAGCTGCTGAAACACTATGCCCAAACACCCCGTTGCGCAGGTATTGCAATGTGCGATGATGTTCGATGAACGGCAACTTGGAGTGTGTCCGCCGGTGTTCGCGTCTGAGGGGGCGCATTGCCGGGACGTGGACACGCGCCATGGTCGTGGGCGCAGCGACGAATGAACAAGCCAAGAGGAGATGCGTCGATGCCTAGAGTGAAACATGTGGTGTTGCTCCGCTTCAAGCCGGTGGCAGAGGAGCGAATTGCCGAGGTGATGGCCGATCTGGCAGCCTTGAAAGACAAAATTCCCGGGCTGCTGGACTTCTCGGGCGGTCGCAACAC
>WGDQ01000068.1 GCA_015493185.1 Planctomycetaceae bacterium | reverse complement strand
TCTCCACCGTCCAGGCCGATTCGGTTAACAACAACTTTGACCTTCTCGGCAACGCCTTCGATCTCGCCGAAAGAGGCTAGCAGTCGGACACTATTCCTGAGGCACGAGAGATCCAATTGCGTAATCAGCAGGATTTCATCAGCCAGCCGAAGCGCCATCTGATCGAGCGGCGTAAATCCCTTCGACAGGTCGAGAATAACATGCGTGAACGTTGCTTTTAGAAGTCCGATCACCCGCTGCAAATCATCTGGTGTGATGAGGCCCACTTCGTCCAATTGCACGGGACGCGGCAGCAAGAATAGGCCCGAAGAATGGCGTGTTAGCGAACGCTTCAGCAGTGTAAAGTCGAGTCGTGAGATGTTCTGCGACACGTCGGCCAAGGTGTGCTCTGGGATCGTATCGAGCAGCACGTCGGCGTCGCCCAAGCAAAGGTCCAGGTCAACCAGAGCCGGCGTCAGGTTTTCCTCGCTTGCAAGGCAGCACCCAATATTCACCGCAATGCTTGTGCAGCCCACCCCTCCGGTTGCCCCGGCTATAGCAATCACCTTCGTGACACGCGACCCTGAATCACCACGCTCTGTGCGCTGTGAGCTGATTCGCTCCAGGGCGGCAACCAATTCTTCCAGAGCAATCGGCTGTGTGAGGAATTCCTTGGCACCGGCCCGCATGGCCTGTAGAACCAGGTTCCCGTCGATCGTCGAGCTTGTAACGAGAATGCTGCACTCGGGTGAGGTCTCGCTTACTCGAGCAACAAGTTCGATGCCCTTCGAGGCATCGGCGTCGAGAGAAACGATGCCGATGTCCGGCTGTGTTTGCGCCACAACATCAGCAAAGAACTCGTATCGAGAGCACTCCGCCTCGAGCCAGACATAATCGAGCCCCATCAGCGACGTCTTAAGAGACTCGCGAGAGTCTTCGGTCGGATCAACGATGGCCAAGCGAAGAACGTTCTTCATAGTCGAAGTCGTCGGAAAGTCGGTGCATTCAGTAGCTTGGCGAAGGGCCTTCACCAAGGACGGCAACGTCGGTACCGCTGCTCCAAGAGATCGCCCGTCAAGAGCAGCCACGGGCAGTATGGCCGGCTAACGGAGCAAGCGATCTTCCATGGGCTCGCAGACGCGGCGGCCAAGCGTTTCCCCTACGAGAGGGACCGCAACGCCCGAGGAAGCGAACCGCCGTCCTTATTTACTTACGTCATAACCTATGGGGCCGACGATTCCTGGTTGGCCGCTAGCCGCCGTCGTTGCCGGACGCAAGACGGGCTCGGTGCGGTTTTTCGCCCTGGCGCGGTTATGCGGCGTTGTCGGCCGTGTGCCCGCTCGCCGGTAGTTCCGGGGTTGCGCCGGGCTGCGCGGTACCTGCGCCCTCGGCTGCCGGAGTTCAACGCTGGTCGACGTCCGCTGTGCCCGCACACCTCCACGTTGCACCTTGGTAGTTGGGAATTGAACACTCTCATCAGTGACTTCGGGAGGAACCGGAGGCAACTTTTGCGGCAGTGTTTCCCCGCCCTCCGGCGTTGGCGCTGAGTCGATGATTATTTCTTCGCCGGCGTGCGCATCGCATGTGCCGTTTTCGCATTGCTGACAACTGTTGCACTCTGCGTACTTTCCACAGGGCACTTCGATCTGCCCCTTCCAGTGAAAATCGCAGTCGCTTGGCGAGCAAGTCGATGTGCCGGGGCCGCCTTCAGGCACCTCGTGGCATTCCATGGCGTCGACCAAATAGGGGGTCACGAGAATCAGCAGTTCGATCTCGTTGACTTCTTCTTGGGTGCGTCGGAACATGGCGCCGACATACGGCAAATCGCTGACCCACGGCAAACCACGAACTTCTGCCTCGACCCGTGTTTGCACCAGCCCTGCCAATGCAAGTGTTTGTCCGGCACGCATCTCGACGCCTGTATTCACCTCCCGCACACGAAGCCCCGGGATGTTGATGTCGCCGATTTGCACGCTTCGGGTTTCATCAATTTCGCTAACCCGAGGACGGACTTCGAGGCGAATGCGATCGTTGCCCTGTACGATGGGCACGAAGTCCATCTGCGTACCGAACTTCTTGAAGTCGATCGATACGGTGCCCAGGCTTTGGGGCACCAGAATCGGGAATTCGCCCCCCACGTTGAAGGTGGCCGGTCGTCCGCTAACCGTTACCAGATCAGGTTCTGCCAGAACCTTCATCAAGTTGTTTTCTTTCAGGGCGTTCAGGAACTGGTAGAAAGCGTTGTTGCCGTCAACAATGCCGAAGGCCAGTGTGCCCGCTTGTGTGGATACCGTACCCGTGGCATTGGCTGTCGCCGCAAGCACACTACCCGGCCCGGTTGCCGTCGTTGTGCCGCTTCCGGTGATCAGGCCGCTGATGCCCGACGTCACAAAATCGTCGCCATTGAATTGGGCGAAGTCGATGCCCAGGTTGCGCAACTTGGTTCGCGAAACCTCCATGACTTTTGTGTGCAGCAAAACCTGCTGTACGCCGCCGATCCGGATGTTGTTGATGACTTTTGGATGGTAATCCTCGGCAATTTCGATAATGCGCTCCATTGCGTCCGGGTCGTCGACGTATCCTGAAATCACGACGCTATTGGCCAACGGGATCACCTTCAGCGATGCCTTGGGGAACTGCGTGTTGAGCAGCATTGTCAGCTCGCGAGCGTCGCCGTAGACGATGACGTCGATCGAGTAGACCTCGTCGTTTTCGTCCCAAAGATTCACCTGCGTGACCCCCGGATTCTTCGCAAAGATTTGCACCTTTGTCGGAGAAAGCGGGGTGATTTCCAGAATCTCAGGGTTGTTGACTTGTGCCTGAGGGATTTTCTTATCAAGCGTCAGTATTCGGCTCGAATTCGCCACCATCTCGAGGCGCTGTGTTGCACCTTGTACGTGATGAATGACCGGTTGCGGGCCGATCTGTTGCGCGCCGGCGGGCACTGGCGAAGAGAGAAAGCTGCAAACCATGCAGCCGAAGACTGCTCGGACGGCCAAACACCGTCGAGATCGTTGCACAAACATCCTGGACACCTCCGTGCGTGTCCCGACCCGCCGGGACCACTGTGATTCGTCTTCCGTGATTCGTTATTGCAACATGCGGCTACGGGATTCAGGCCGCCCGACGTTCGTGAGACTCGTTCGTTCCACGCGTCAGTGCGTTACGCGAACGACCGAATCGAACGCTTTGCTTCTACGTGCTCAGCCGCTTCGCTTCATGCGTGCGGCAGAGTGCGCCTTATGATTCCACGTGCAGCAAATCGTTACAATGCGTTGTGGGAAACCATGTCCGGAACACCTGTTCCTTCGTCGTGTCGAGGCCCCTGAAAACAGTTTTGCATGTCGAATCGACGCTGATCCTCGTGCGTTCCGACGAGTATGCTGTCTTCGTCAGCGTTCTTCTCAAACTTCTCTAGTCGTCGTCCCCGTTGAAGCCGTCGTCGCCAGTGAACTCTTCGTCCTCGGGTTCATCGAGTTCTTGGCCGTCTGTGTCGCTGTCAGCGTCTTGGCGATCGCCAAGCATCCCAGCGCTGGCGTTTAACGCACCGCTGGCGGGTGATGTTAGCGAACTTGTTGTGATGGTTTTTCCGTCTTCGGTGAATTCGACGCGCTGGGCATCCATCCCCGATAAAACGACCATTGTCCAGGTTGCGTCGACCGGCTGAACGACCGGTTCAGGATCGGGCGTCGCTGCCTGCTGATCCAGCAGATCCACCAACGAGCTTGCTTGGTTGTCTGGCGGCAAAAGCGATTCCGCTTCACGATCTGCTTGCTCGGTAATACCCAGCAGCTCTGCCACTTGCGCACCGTCGGTTTTTGCCAGATCATCGTCCTCCGGGCTTCGCATCACCAGCCGGATTTTTCCGAGCTCGCTGGCCAGAGTGACCAGCTCTGCCTGTTCGGGCGTGACCAGCAACGAAATCGTCTTGGCCGGACCTGTCGCCTCTGGGTCTTCTGGATTCACCCGATATTTCGAGTCGACCGCAAAGACGCGAACGTCCTGCAAAATGGTTTTGGTTGCCGTTCGCGAAATGCCCCTCCCCGGGTTCGCCAGAAGGTGCACCAACACGTCAACGCGATCGTTGGGCATGATCAAGGCGCTACCACCGCTAACGGCATCAACCTTTACAGATACCACCCGATATCCGGGCGGAATCAGTGCGGTGGCACCCTGTTCGCTCGCATCCTTGCTCAACAGCTTGAATTCCAGGATCGGCTCATCAGCGTAAATCTTCGTGCGTGTCTTGCGGCCCTCGACATCTTCCAGCTTGCGAAGCGCCCCTTCGGGAATCTTGTCCTTGGGCCATTCTTCAAGCTTCACGTTCTGTGGGCCCAGTTCGTCGCCATACTCGATATCGACCATGGCGACGAAGATTGGTTCGGTTTCGGCTGACTGGACAACAACGCGATTGCGATTCGCCAGCACCTGATTGATGCCGATTGCAGCAACCAGGCCGCTACCCAGTGCCAAAGCGAGCAAGATGATGGATTTCGGACGCACGATCTTGATTCTCCTACGAACGCTTCGGCGCGCGCCTGAAGCGCGGTCTGGCCCCACCTAAACGTACGGCATCCTACTGCGTTGTTTCACGGCGCATTACGGTTGTGGCTGTCAATGTGGTTCCGCCTAAGAAGATTGGCGATGGAAGCCAACTGACTTGATCAAATGGTACGGTGACGGTAACCGTGACAGCTTCGCCATATCCGGCCGAACTAGGCGGATCCGGCGTCACCGTCACGGTCGCACCCGACACGGCAGCGCTCGTCAAATAGGAATTGACCGTGTTTTCGACGTCTGTAGTGGTTGTGCCGTCCAGCACGCCCAGCCTTGCCCCCTCTCGCGAGGCATTGGTCAGCATTTGCTGAACCATGACCAGGCGCCCGTACTCGATCATGCCAAACACGAGCAGAAACAGAACCGGCGCGACCACGGCAAACTCGACGATGGCAGCCCCTCGTCGATTCCTTCGGCACAACCGAAGGATCTTCTCCAGTTTGGATCGATAAACAGCTTGGTTGACCGCAATGCCGTAAGCACGATTCTCCTCGCAACTGCGGGAATCGGCGAGCTCAGGAAAAGCTGAGTTGTTTGAGCAAAGATGGCGATTCATAGCAGCATTCCCGTCAATGCGAAGTAACAAATGGTTCCAATGGCGATCGGAATTCCGTACGGCAATAGCAGCATTGAGCTTTTTCGCTCGGCTGCGATCTCCGACAAGACATTCGGATCTCGAACCGTAAGAATTTCGTGGAAGATCATGAAGAACTGGTTCTTATGCTTGCTCCACGCTCGGCGATACAGCACCATCGCAACAGCAATGACGGCACCGAAGACGGCCGAAAGGCAAAAAGCGTAAAGCGTTACGGTCGACCATACCCAGGCACCGACGCCGGCCAGCAATTTTACGTCGCCTGCGCCCATGCCTCCGATGGCGTATGCGGGCAGTAGGAGTCCGAGCCCTACGGCGGTGCCGGCCAGGCTCCAGCCGAGCCCCTCCCAGCCGAAGAAAACGCCGCTGTAGATCCAGCCCGTTACGATCATTGGCAGCGTAATCCAATTGGGCACTTTCAATTTCACGCCGTCGATCGTGGCCGCGACGACCAGCGTGACCGTGACCAGCCAAACCGGCCAATTGTCTACGATTCGTTCAAGAATGAGTTGGGCATCAAACATAGTGCGTCCAGTCGTAATTCAATGCGTTCGTTTGCTACGGTTTGAAAAATAGTTGTCGAAATAGCACGTGGAGTTGGTGTCCAGTCGCGTTTTGGTTGTTGTTGCGCTGGCTAACTTCCCGAGAGGCTCGTTCGTAGCCTGGTTGTTCCAAGCCCCTGTGGTCTGTTAGTTGTCAGCGATTCGTGGCTCGAAGTTCGCGAAAAAGCCGGTGCGAAAATGTCGGCTGCTTCTGTTGTGCGGTATTGCGAAAGACGCGAAGGTTTTTGTGCAAAGCC
>WGDQ01000067.1 GCA_015493185.1 Planctomycetaceae bacterium | reverse complement strand
ATACGGCCGCATCGCGTCGTCCCTCTTCGGCCACATCGAAACGCGCAACCTGAAACGGCTTGGGGGCCGAGGCAGGCAAGCCCACATCAGTCAGCAACGTTTCGCCGATCCTCTCTTGCCAACGGTTTAATACATCGGTCACGCGCAAGTAGGCTATCTGCGACTTCTCCATCGCCGAGTTGTGGTAAAGCGACGGCCCCGGCACCTCAGGCGGCAGATGGTCTTCGCCCGTCGCTACGCGATGCTGGTATTCCTTCAGCGCCTCGCGATACAGCGATAATCGATCTGTAAAATCGCTTGGAAAGTGCACCACCACCTGAATGCCGCTCTGCTCCAACGCACGTCGAGCAGCCGCCTCCGCATCGTTTTCAAAATCCGCCGTAAGTGCGGCATCAGCCCGCTCGACTTCCAGCAAACGGGACGCTCGATCGCTTTCGAACAGTGTTGCATGGAAGCGATCGCCGTCGAGCAAAGGTGGCCGGTCAGGCAAACGGTCGCCACCTACAATCAATACTCGTGTCGGATGCTCGCGAACAAACTGCGCTACCTGAAAAAAACTCATGCCCAATAGCGGATACAGCAAGATGGGCAGCACGAAAATCATGAACAGCGTGCGGCGATCGCGCAACTGATCACGAATCTCGCGGGCGAGAATCAGTTTGACGGAGGTCCAACGCATAAGCCGCTATTTATTACGAGTCGCGCAACCGAACGACGATCGGCACCAGTTTCTTAATAACCCCTCAGGCGGGCAACACCGCTTGCGAGCCGCGAGCTCGCTCATGACGAACCATCTGCTCGTGCTGATGGATGAGTTGGAAAAAGAGTTCCTCGAGGTCGCGCTCGTGGTGGCGATCTCGCAACTCTTCTAGTGTGCCTTCGGCCAGCATGCACCCATGGTGCAAGATCGAAATCCGATTGCAGAGTTTCTCAACCTCGCGCATGATGTGCGTCGAAAACACGATGCACTTGCCGTGGTCGCGCAGTTGCACAATCGTTTCCAACAATGCCCGCGCCACCAATACGTCGAGCCCCGTAGTCGGCTCGTCGAAGATCAAGACCGGAGGATCATGCACTAGCGCCCGGGCAATCGACACCTTTTGCTTCATGCCCGACGACATCTTCGAACCCAGCAAGTCGCGAAATTCGTTCATTTGCAACCGCTCGAAAAGTTCTTCCATGCGGTCTTTCAGCTCGTCGTCTTCCAACCCGTATAGCCGCCCAAAGTATTCGACCATCTCCCAGGCTGTCATGCGATCGTAGACGCCGGTGTTCATCGACACGAAGCCGATCTGGCGTCGCACCTGCGAGGGTTGCGTCAACACGTCGAATCCATTCACCGTCGCGCGTCCACCGGTTGGTTTGAGCGTCGTACTTAGAATGCGAAGAGCGGTCGTCTTTCCCGCGCCATTGGGCCCAAGCAAGCCGTAGATTTCTCCCGGTCGCGCTTCGAAGGTCAGCCCGTTCAGGGCAACGATCGTACCCCGCTGCAAATCGGAATAGGTCTTTGTGAGTCGTTCGACGTGGATCATCAGATGCAGCCTCAGCGGGCAGGCGTCGATCAATCATGCGAAACGGGATGTTCGCGAACACCGGGGCGCGCGACTCCGAACCACCGCGCGATCTTTCACCCGCGTGGCAAGGCCCAGATGATTCTTCGGGCTGGCAACCCGTCGAAAAACTCATGCTGGCCGCGAGCGGTCAAAACTGGTCGGCTCTGCGCCAGCGGGTCTCAACATATCAATCGGATATGCCTGCGACTGGCCTGCTTGAGCCAACGAGTCTTGTTGCCTTCTCGCCGACGAGCAACTTTTCAACAGACTGCTCGGCGACCGACCGGCCTTTCTGTCCGTGCTCACCGGGCGCAAAAGGATGCCCATACGCAACGGGTGCGCTCACCTCTAGTGTATACCAGAACGTAGCTTACGTTCTGACAGGTTGGGCCTCGTGCGGCTCGTCGATTAGTTCGTAGAACACGTTACGCTGCCGCGGCACAAACCCTAGTTCACGAATGGCATCGCGAATCTGTTCCAACGTCAGGTAATGCACCGTGCCGGCCGAGGCCACGACATTTTCTTCGATCATGAGACTGCCCATGTCGTTGGCCCCGTACAACAAGGCAATTTGCCCGATTTTCAGGCCCTGCGTAACCCAGCTCGACTGGACATTGGCGAAATTGTCCAGATAAAGTCGACTGACAGCCTGCGTTTTCAGGTACTCGAACGCCCCGGCCGGCGGCACATGTGCCATGGCCGTGTGATCGGGCTGAAACGTCCAACAGATATAAGCAGTAAAACCGCCCGTCTCATCCTGAAGCTGACGTAATCGTTCCAAATGTTCAATCCGTTCGGCGTACGTCTCCACGTGGCCAAACATCATTGTGGCCGTGCTGCGTCCTCCCAATTCATGCCACACGCGCATCACGCGAAGCCAGTCATCGGTCATTACTTTGCCACGTGTGATTTCGGACCGCACACGATCCACCAGAATCTCGGCCCCACCGCCGGGCAGGCTTCCCAAACCTGCCTCTTTCAATCGCTCCAACACGTCGCGCAACGGCAGCTTCGACACTTTGGTGAAATGATAAATCTCCGGCGGACTGAACCCATGAATGTTGACCTGTGGGAAGTGCGACTTGATGTCTCGCAGCAGCGATTCGTACCACTCCAGCTTCAACGTCGGATGAAGACCACCTTGCAATAGAATCTGTTCGCCACCCAGGTCGACCGTTTCCTGCACCTTCTGCAACAGGGTTTCCCGGTCGAGTACGTAGCCTTCCGGGTCTTTCGGCTTACGGTAAAATGCGCAGAAATCGCAAACCGCCGTACAGATGTTCGAATAGTTGATGTTGCGGTCGATGTTGTACGTGCGGTACGGCTCCGGATGCAGCCGCCGCGTGACGGCATCAGCCGCCTCGCCCAAGGCCGGCAGATCGTTGCACTCCACCAGTGCCAGCCCCTCGGCCGGTGTCAACCGTCCGCCGCCGGCAGCCTTGTCAAGCAGTTTTGCAATTGTCGAAACCAAGGTCGACTCCTCGCGGTGCCAAATTCAATTCGGTCGCCAGTCGGTAAAACTCCGCCAGCCCCTCGCGTTCCAAAGGGCCCAATCGAAAGTGCAAATTGTCGCGCAGGTAGCTGAGGCACTCCGGCTCAGAAAGCCCCAATGGCGCGGCTTCGCGTGAGGCAATTTTTTCCAAATGCTCCAGGCCCCGGTCTCGTGCCAATCCCAGTGCCTCGTCGACGCCCATCAACTCCACGCCCGGACGGGCCGTCCACATGGCAAACACAAACGGCAACCCTGTCCAGCGGCACCACTGATCGCCCAAATCCCACACCACCTCGAATCGTTCCAATGGAGAGTGGATCGCCCGATCGCCAATCAGCAAAACGGCATCTGCCTGAGTATCCTGCATCGAGGCCCCGATGGGAAGCGGCTCCAGTTGTGGTGAAACACCGCACCGTTGCTCGAGCAAGATTCGAGCCAGCGCCACACTAGTGCGCGAACCTTCATCGAGCGCCAATGTGCCAATGCGATCCAACGGCACACGGCTGAAAAGCTTCACGCTCAAGACCGGCCCTCGGCAGGCAATGCAAGCATCCGAAATCACCGTGTAAAGGGGGTTCTGGAACGCCTCGATCGACGGAATCAATGCCACGTCCAATTCGCCGGCGTCCAGCCGATCGGCCAGGCGGCTCGGCAAATCGAGCTCAAGCGTCGCCTGCGGCACCAACTGCTCGAAATCGTAAATCAGCGGCTTGGTATTCAGATAATTCACCGCACCAACGCGGATTTTACCAGGGTGCATCATGATTCCGGGTTCCGTAAGGTTCTCTGCCTCGCTTCGCTCGGCCACAGCTCCGCTCGGGCGGCCACTACCTCTTCAACCGGCAACAGGGCCTCATCGTAACAACGCAAAGCGTCGTTTTTTGCATTTCCAATGGTTGGCCACCCCCCACAGCCGTGTTGGGCATACCCCACCAAAGGCACCTACTATCCTTCGTTTGTGCTTCGACGCATGTTTTTTGTCGTCTCCCCCTGTCGGCATGCGTGGCTCCGCCTTTCGTGTGCGTTTGGAAACGACGCGATCGCCACATTGCGAGAAACGCAGTCGAAGTTGAGTTTCACCGGCACGAAAAAGATCGCGCGGCGGCACGCCCTCCTAGCGGGGCTTGCTGTGGCTCTCCAATCAAGGCGACCCCGTCCGAGTAGCCCCCTTGGCTGAAATCTTCGTCGTCGGTGCGGCGTACGTGCGACTTGCTACGCGAACCGTGACATCGCAACGAGCCCAAAACGCTGTCCCAGAACCCTGGCCCTCT
>WGDQ01000066.1 GCA_015493185.1 Planctomycetaceae bacterium | reverse complement strand
GCGACAAGACCGGGTGGCGTTTCAGTGCACAACCACGTCGCCGGCGCTGGTGCTCCATTTGCCGTCCGATACCGACGAGCAAAGCCTGGAAGCGCTGGTCGATGGCAATCTGGCTTCGATCGTCGTGGGCGACCAGGGCGTTCGCATCAACTTGCCTCGATCTGGCGGGCAGCCGCAACGGCACTTGATTGAACTGCGTTACCGGTTTCGATTACCGCGCCCCGCCTGGGGAACCGCTCGCTTTGCCACCATTGCCCTAGACGATCCGACTCGCGTCCGGCGGATGTACTGGCAATTGGTCTTGCCCGGCGATGAACATCTTGTGTTGCCCCCCCGAGAGTTCACCAGCGAGCACTCATGGGTGTGGCGATCGTTCTACTGGGGACGCCAACCGCTGCTCGATCAGTTCGACCTAGAGGCCTGGGTGGGGGCTCCGCATCGTACGGCACCATCGCGGGGAACAAACCAGTATCTATTCAGTTCACTCGAGCTAGAACCCCGCCTCGTGGTTGTGACAGCGGCCCGCTGGGTTTTGGTGCTAGCGGCCTCTGGTGCCGCCCTGATTGTAGGTCTGGTGCTGATTTACGCGCCCGCCGCCCGGCAGCCCGGCGTATTGCTCGCTGGCGCGCTGTTGGTTGCTTCCGCGGGGCTGGTGTTTCCCGAACCCACTGTGCTGGTAGCGCAGGCCGCCAGCTTTGGAATTCTGCTCACGGTGTTCGCGAGATTGCTGCAACGCGCGACTTCCGCGCGACCCACGCCACCGCTGGCCATGCCTGGTAGCGGTCTCAGTGATCACGGCTCGGCGGGCTCGCGTCCTGCGGCGGTGGTCGGATCGGACGAACCAACACAGCCGCGACAGACGGCATTGCAAGGCTCGGCGTCGTCGTCCGAGGTGGGCGAGGTGGGGGCAGGTGGCCGATGAGGAACGCCCACAGTGTTTGTCGAGGCTTTCCACGCGTGCGCCGACAGTGTTTGGCGGTGCTGGTCCTGTCGTGCGTTGCGCTGATCGGCTTGAACGCATCGGCCCGTTTCGCGGTGGCCCAACCAACAGCAGAGTACGCCGCGGGGTCGTCGGACAAAAACCACGACGACGTGCGCACGCTGTCGTTTCGCAAGGTCTTCGTTCCGCAGGGCCGGCCCGAGCAGTGGCCGACAAACGGCCAACCCTATTTCCCGGTCGACCGCAAACGGTTCGAGCAATTGGTACGCATCGTCGAACAGTTGGGGCAGGGCACTGCACCGTTGGAGTCGGCCCGCCTGGTTCGAACTCGGTATCGAGCGCGATTGGCCTCACCGCTTCACATGGTTGGGCAAGCGGAATTCGAGGTGCAGCATCGGGGACAGCAACCATCGCTTTTGTGGATTGCTCCCTGGAGCCTCGCTATCGATCACGTTGCCTGGCACGATTCGCATCAGCCGGTGGTGTGCGGCACATCGCCAGACGGTCGACTGGCAGTGCTGGTCGAGAAGCCGGGCATATTGCGCATTGATTGGTCGGTGCGCGGAACCCAGCGTGCCGACGGGGCCGCGTTGTTTACGTGGCAGGTGCCCCGATGCGCATTGTCGACAATTGAGCTCAGCACACCCGTGGGGGTGCAGCTTGCCGCGGAGCGGACTGTCGTATTGCCCGAGCCCGCTCGAGAAGAAGACCGGCTCGTATGGCGTGTCGAACTGGGAGGCCGTAGCAAAGTGGCACTGCGCATCGCGCAGCACCCGGGCTCGTGGCCTGACGATGCACTGCCCATTGTGCGCGAGCAAGTGGCATACGACGTTTCGCTCCGGGGTCTCGACGTTTCGGCCAACTTCGAATTCGATGTTCATGGCCGTCCGCTGCGGCGCCTGTTGGTTGAGGTTGCTTCGACATTGTCGCCGATCACGGCGTTTTACGGCGACCAACGGCTACCGGTTTCCGTTGTCGACACAGTCAACAGTTCCGCATCGGTCAGTCAAGACAAAGGGGCCGATGCGTCGCAGCCGAGCCCGCCTGATGGGGCGACCTTGCAAGCGAACGAACACCGCTTGACAAAAAATGCAAGTTCGCTCGTCGCCATCGACCTGCCAACGCCACTGTTGGGCAATGGCCAAACGGTGCGGCTTACGGCAAGCGGGCAGCCGGTGCTGGGTGAGCTTCAAACACTTCCCACCATGCGGCTGCGAAACGTACGCTGGCAGCAGGCGGAAACCACCGTACGGGTTCATGATCCACTGGAAGTTTACGAACTGGTGCCACGACGTTGCGTCCAGAGTGGTGCGCATGTTCTGCCTGCGCCGGCTCGCGGAAGTGCCTACATTTTCCAGTCGTTCGAGCCGGCGGCTTCGATCGCGCTTCGTATCGGCCGACGCGTAGAACCGCTGCAAGTGGCTCGGGCAACCTCGTTGGTGCTCAAACCCGAAGAGTCGACCGGCCACGTAATTGCCGATCTGACACTGGCTGCGGGACAACGTTTCGAGGTTTACGCCAACGTGGCCGCTTCGTGGGCAATCGATTCGGTAGCTTCAATTCCGCTGGGAGCAGTCGACGACTGGACCTTAGAGCCCGCATCGCGCGGCACTGGGCAGCGGCGGTTGCACATTCGACTGAGCAAACCCGTACGGGCCGACCAGCCTACGCGGCTCATCATTTCAGGCCGCTACGTGGCATCGGCTCGAAATCAGCCGCTGCGTGGCAGCGCGTTGCGACTGGCCGAATTCGAGGACGCGGTTCGACAAACCGACCTGATGTCGATTCAGGCCGATTCGCGATACACGCTGGAAATTGATGGCGTAGAACGGCTCGATCGCGTCGAGTGGACATCGCTCGATCAGCCCCAGCGATCCCTGTTGGTCAACGAGCCGGGACCGCTGCTGTTTCACTGGAACCACGAGGCCGGGATGGCGGCCGTATCGTTGGCTGCCGGCCAGCCGGCGTTTTCGGCAAGCGTAACCGCGCACGTATTGGTAACGCCAAGCGTTGTGCGCCAGCGGCTGGCGATCACGTGCCTTCCTGATGGCGATACGCTCGATCAGGTTGTGGTCCGCTTTTCAAGTGCCGATTCATCGCCGGTGCAATGGAGAATGGCGGGAGAAAGTAAAACGCTGCGCAGCGAAAAGTTGTCGTCCGAGACGCTTGAAACGCTGGGGCTGCTGGCCACGGGCGAAACGTGGCGAGTGTGGCTTCCGCGGGCAATGACGACGGGGTTCGAGTTGATTGCCAGCCGCACAAGTCGTCGCCAAGACCAACATCCGCTTTCGCTCGCTTCGCTGCCGCTGGCTCGCACGCAACGGGGGCGGTTGATTATCGAACGGGAAGGAGCGGCTCGGCTGGCAATTCGAAATCACCGGTTGACGCCGTTGCCTCGCGATACGGCGAGCCAGCAAGCATCGGGCCCGCAAAAACAGGCCGTCGTGGCAGGTCGCTTCGCATACGATCCGATGACCGACACCGCATCGGCCACCGTGCCGGCAATTGTGGTGGTTCGTCCGCCGCCGTCGCAGCTTGCGCCCCAGACCGTGGTTTGGCACGAAGCGATCGACTCGTACATCGAACCCGCCGGCAAGGTGCAACATGTCGCACGCTACTGGCTTGAGAACCAAGGGCTCTCACGCCTGGTATTGCAATGGCCATCGAAGGCGACCTTCGTTTCACTGGAGGTCGAACCTTCAGAAGCGGAGGTCATTCGGCCGCTGCGTCAGGACGACACACTGATTGTGCCGATACCAGTGGATCGACGATTCGTAGCCGTGCGCCTGATTTACACGACGCCGGCCCGACGAGGGGTCGGCGTGCGCCCTCAGCCATTGCTGCAACCAACGGTGACGCACGATGTTGCTGTGCTCGACCGCCAGTGGACCGTTTGGCTGCCACCCGGCTACAACGCGATGGCGCGCGGTTCGTGGCAACCGCTTCTCGATTCGGAACCGGGCTTGTGGGTCCGATGGTTCGGACCTTTGGGGCGCCCGGCAACGCGATCGCCCTTTGATCCGCTGCATTTGCGAGATTGGCGTCGCGGTTGGCGGCGGCTTCGAGGCTCGGGCGAAATGTCGGCCTCCGACCTGCTAACCTCGCTCGGCGTTGCGGCCGCAGCATTGCAGAGGCAGCCGGCTTTCGCGGTGACGTGGCGCCGGTTGTTAGTTCATTGGGCACAATACCTGGCCGCCACGGGGTACACGCTTCGCATCGATGTTGCGGCTCTGCGTCGCGCGGGCATTGCGGCCAAATCGCTGGTTGGCGAGGCACCGCCGGACTCCACTTCCGAACAGCAGGGTCGCGAGTTGCTTAGCAAAAATGCGTTGGCAATCGTGGTTCGTGGACATACCGTAACGCTTTCGACGCCCGCCATGGTCGCGTCGTGGGCCACGCCGCTTGAAAACAACACCGAAACGCCGCCGTCTGTATTTTATGTTTCGCTGAAGCAGCACGGTCCTTTCCTGCCGGAACGTGACGGTACGGTAGTGGCCGAATTCACGGCACTCGATGCCCGCAGTGTGGCACCGTATGCCTGGGAGTTCGCCGTGCCTCGTGCCTGGTTGCTTGCCGAAGAAGGAATGCCCGAATCGCGAACCGCGGCCGGATGGATCTCTCACCGCTTCATCGGAGGAACGAAACCGCTCGAAATCGCGATTGTACGCGTCGGCTTTCTGCGTTGGCTAGGATGGTGCCTGATGCTGGCAACTACCTGGTGCGTGTGGCGTTTTCTTCGGCATCGTATTCTCTGGGCGGTTGCCACGGCCGCAGGCGTCGCGCTGGTGGCCATTTGGTTGCCGGTTCCGTTTGTGCCGATAGCCTCCGGCATTTTATTAGGCCTGTTGCTGGGCATCGCGATGTCGCTCGTGCCGCACTGGCTCGCGATCATGTGGCCCACTACGCCCACATCTTCTCCCTCTACTGGCCGCTCGACGGCAACGCGGGCATTGGTTTCGGCAGGTGTTCTGCTGCTCATCGCTGTTGCAATGGGCGGACGTGATGCGGCGCTGGCCGACCCCATGAAATCCGATGTGCCGACAGAGATTCATCGCGTATTGATTCCCGTCGACGACCAGAAGCAGCCGGCGGGCGACAAATGCTTTGTGCCTCAATCATTCTTCGATGCGTTGCAACGCCTGGCCGCCGAGGCTCGCGGCGAACCACAAGGATGGCTGATCGAGCAGGCCCACTATCGTTTAACGCTGCCCGAATTGAAAGAAAACCCTCTGGGCGAGGCGCCGCAAGCCTTGGAGACGGTAGAGCTGGTTGCGCATTACGACATCCGCCTGTTTTCTCCAGCAATGCCGATCCGGCTGGCGTTGAGCAACGCGCCGATTGTGGGTACGACAGCCGCCGCAACCGATCTGCCGGTGCGTGTTCGTGTGGATGGCCGGCCAATCGACGTCGTGCGTCAGCGCAACACGGGCTTTTTCGAGCTTTGGGTGGCAGAAGTTGGTTTGCACGAGATCGAAGTGCGCATGCCACTCAAGGTTCGCTCCCGCGACGACCTGCGAATCGTCGAAGCCAGTGTTCCCTCGGTTGCCCGAGCACTGCTCGAAGTGCACGTGCCACACGAATCGTTCGACGTGGGTGTGCCTTCCGCGATTGGGCCTTTGTCATGGTTCCGCAAGCAACAACGGTGCGTTGCCGACCTGGGCCCCGCCGCAACACTACGGGTCGAATGGAAGCCGCAGAGCGACGCGGCCGTGGCCGATCGCCCCATTGATGTAGAACATTATTACTGGTGGCGAATCAAACCCGGGGCGGTGGTGATTGATGCAGAGTTTCGTTTCACAGCGCCCCCCGAGGGGCTAACGCAGTTCGAGGTCGTCACGCACTCTCAATTGCGTGTGCTGCCAGCCGTTCGTGACGATTCGAAGCAGAATTCCGACGGCGATCGTCGTGTCGAGATCGAAACCGTTGCCGGCGATCCGCAGCGGATTCGATTCCGTTTTCAGGAGCCTCGCCGCGGCGAGACGCGCTTGCGCGTATCGATGCTACTGCCGGAAGCGTCAGGGGTGGCACATTTGCGGTTGCCGAAAATCGAAACACCGGATGGCCGCACAACGCGACGATGGCTGGCGATCTCGGTCGATCCGGCGCTGCAATACGAATGGATGTCGGCCGACCGTTCGGCCGAGCTCGATGTGGAAGAATTCCTGCGGGCCTGGGAACAGCCCGGCGAACGTCCGCAAATGGCATTTCGACTTGATGGAAACGGTTCGGACTGGGAGATCGCAACCCGGCCCGTGCCTCAGCGCAAAGTCGCCCGGCAACAGGTATGGGTGCGTTGCTCGCGGGAACGCACCTATCTTCGCTTCGTGGCGCGAGTTGAGCCGCTGGCTGGTTTCATTTTTCAGCATCGGCTGCGGGTGCCGGCGGGAATGACGATCGAAAACGTTTCGGTTGTCGAAGAAGACGTGCAGAACGCAGCCCGTTGGCACTACGACCCGCAGGGGCGTTTGACCATATTCTTATCCGCTCGGGCCGCCCGAGCGCAACGCATTGAAGTTCACGGCTTTATCCCACACGAGCAGAAGCGCCGTTTCGAGCTTGCTGGCTTCGCCGTGTTGGACGCCGATGTCCAATCGACTGAGGTCGTACTGTCACGCGATCCATCCGTGCAGGTACACGTGACGGACCATGCCGGCCTGGTGGCTGCCGAATCGGCTTCTGGCATTGCCGAGGGAAGCACCGCGTTCCGCATGCGGTCGGTCGCCGCGTACCGAGCGGCGACAGCCAGCTACGGGCTGACGCTGGATGTTCGCCCCAATATGCCGAAAACGCGCAACGCAACACAGACGATCACGTTGCGACAGCAAGACGATGCCTGGCAGGCCGAACTCGATTTGCGGCTGGAGATCGACGGCGGGCAGCTCGATGTGTTGCACATCGACGTGCCGGCAAACTGGACCGGTCCTTTTGCCGTTTCTCCCGAAGCTGAGTACCGGTTGGTCACGCTGCCCGGCCGCGCATCTCAACGGCTGGTGCTCTGGCCTCGTCAAAGCATCGACCACACACTGCATCTGACGATTCGGGGACCGCTGATCTTCGAACCCGGAGAACGTGTGCGCCTGCCCCAAATTGATGTGCGAGGTATCGACGGCCTGCAACGATTCGTTGTGTTGCCAGCCAGGCGAAACGGTTCAGAACCGACAACATGGGACACGCGAGGATTACGTCGTGCGGACGAATTGCCCCCAGAGAGCGTGGCCGCAGTCGGCGGGGCCGAAATCTATCGAGTAATCGGCGAACATGGTGAAGCCACACTGCGGTCGTCGGACGGCAGCGTCGGCCACCCACAGG